>NZ_JASFYM010000001.1:0-104361 GCF_030055635.1 Methanothrix sp.
CGAGAGCTTGATTTTTCTTGCGGTTCGTTGATATCTGATGCGCCATCTCATAGTATGTCAGATTGTAGCGGTCATCCTCCCATGCCTCCTTCTTCGCTGCCAGAGCATCGTTGTAGAGCTGCCTGCAGGTCTCCAGCGTGTCCTCCAACTTCTTGATCTGATCCTCAGTCGGATACAGCCGGAACTTGTAGGCAGATCTCATCTTGATCGCTGCTCCTCCATATTGCATACGGGCTTACTCCAGAGATTGGAGTTTGCGCCCTGTTACTCTCTATCAATGATTTTTCATCAGCTCCATTCCCGCAATGGAGGGGGTGCTCCCATTTATATCCTTTATATACTACCTTTATATACCCCTACGTTTAAAAACCTCTCCAGGAGATGCGCGATATGGAGTCCACAATAAATATCGAGAACGTGGTGGCATCCACAAAGCTTGCTGATGAGTTCGATCTTGTTAAGATCGAGTCCGAGCTTGAAGGCGCTGAGTACAACAAGGAGAAGTTTCCCGGTCTCGTTTACAGGGTCAAGTCTCCGAAGGCAGCTTTTCTGATTTTCACATCCGGCAAGGTTGTCTGCACCGGCGCCAAGAACGTGGAGGATGTCAGAACCGTCATAACCAACATGGCCCGGACGCTGAAATCGATAGGGTTTGATAACATCAACCTCGAGCCGGAGATCCACGTTCAGAATATTGTGGCCTCCGCAGATCTGAAGACAGATCTCAACCTCAACGCAATCGCCCTCGGACTGGGCCTTGAGAACATAGAGTACGAGCCCGAGCAGTTCCCCGGGCTGGTGTACAGGATCAAGCAGCCCAAGGTGGTGGTTCTGATATTCAGCTCTGGAAAGCTGGTCGTGACAGGCGGAAAATCCCCGGAGGAGTGCGAGGAGGGTGTCAGGATCGTGAGGCAGCAGCTCGAGAACCTCGGACTGCTCTGATGGTAGAGCGTCTCTTTGTGGCACATATAAATTTGAATTCAGATCCTCATTTATAAGAGATGAACGGCGTCCTCATGAAGGTGTGATTCTGTGGACCTCTTCGGAAAAAAACGCTATCAGGAGCGGATCGCAGAGCTGGAACGCATGCTCCAGGAGCTCACCCGTGAGAAGGAGGAGCTTGAGCACGCGCTTGAAAAGCGAGAGGAGCGTCTGAAGAGGATCACAAGCGCCTATCAGGAGACTAGGCGCGCCCTGAAGGATGCGGAGCTCAGGCTCAGAGAATCCGCGGAGCGCTCCTCTGAGGAACCCTCTGGGTCTCCTGGCGCTCAAAGGCTCACACCCAGGGAGGTGAAGAGGCTGCTCAGGCGGCTTGATAACATTGAATCACCAGAAGAGGATATCCTGAGCGAGTACCGCAAACCAGGAGAGCGCCTGGAGGGCGCTCCTGATACGGCTCTTCCGAGATCACTGAAGGCCATGGCATCTGAACGGGGCATATCCCTTCTCAGCCTACCGGATGTCTTCACAATCTTGATGGTACCACCTCTGCCGTTCAGCTCTGATGGCGTGACCAGGGGGCGCAGGTTCGAGCTCAATCCCATCCGGGAGATCATGGAGACTCCTGTGCTTCTCGTATCTGCACATGCCGGCGACAGCATGATCATGGTCTCGCTGGGGGCGGATCACATTGAGAACTTCGAGATCGTGAGGACTCCTGTCAAGGAGAAGCACTCTAAGGGGGGATGGTCGCAGCGCAGGTTCGAGCGGCTCAGGGAGGAGGACATAAGGAGGCACGGCGAGCATCTGAAGGACAGAGTGGAGAAGGCATTCGAGCGGTACGCGCCTCTTATCAAATACGTGGCTGTGAGCGGCGAGCCTGAGCTCATCAGGCATCTGAATCAATGCTTCAGCCTGCCCCTGATCAGAGCCAGGCTGGGCAAGCATGATGAGCGGAATCCGGAGAGGACGCTCGAGGAGCTGTACACATACACGCTCTTAAGAATGTAGCTGAAAATCGATGCACTGGATCTGAAAATCGGGCCGCGCACATGAGCTGGACTAATCTGATCCAACATCAGTGAAGCATGTGGAATCGTATGCTGTGGGTTCTTGTGATCCAGGTGTACGATCAGAACAGTTGCTGTTAAGGATCAAAACTCTGCAAATACACATGCAATCATGGAAGAGATAGAGCTGGAGCGCAGGGCATCGTCACCCCATACGGAGCCGGAGGTGCTCGAGGAGCTCTCAGGATCGATCTCGTGGCGGGTCAGGCGTGCTGTGGGATGGAATCCATCGACACCTGTCGCGGTCCTGAAAGCTCTCGCGAGGGACAGGGTTCAGTGGGTCAGAGAGGCGGTCGCCGGAAACCCCAAAACACCTCTGGATGTCCTGGTGGTGCTCGCCAGGGATCCTGATGGCTATGTGAGGTCTGCTGTTGCTCTTAATACAGCGACTCCAGAGAACCTCCTCTCAGAGCTCTCAGAAGACGAGATGGTCGAGTTCGACACCACAAATGAGCGGCTCCGCTACATAGTCATGGAGGCCGTCGCAAAGAACCCGAGGACTCCGGAGCCTGATATCGTCAGGCTCTCTTCAAGCCATAGCGATGATGTGAGAGCCGCGGTAGCATCCAATCCGAGGGTGCCTGTGGAGGTCATAGAAAGACTCTCCCGGGATCAGAGCTGGCTGGTCAGGTACAGGGTCGCCCGGAATCCTGTGACCCCGCCGGAGGTTCTTGCCCGTCTCGCAGACGACAGGATCACGGATGTGAGGGTCGCGGTTGCTGCGAACGTGAAATCACCTCCGGATTCGCTGATCTCCCTCTCCAGGGACAGAATGGTCGAGGTCAGGCGCGCTGTGGCTGAGAACCCATCCACACCTGAGGAGGCGCTGGAGGCGCTATCAGGACACTGGTCTTTTCTGGTGCGTGAGGCGGTTGCGAAGAACAGATCCACGCCAATACCAGTAATGAACAGGCTCATCAGCGATCCGGATCCAAGCGTGCAGAAGGCCGCGAGGGAGCATCTCAGGGACCGGGCTTAGTGGATGCCTCGCATGAATGTTCACGACATATGACCTCAATTCATCTCAAAACCGCAACGAAATCGACTGCACTAGTGATCCTGCGGTTGTAATGCCTGGTTTCAATATCGGCGTTCAAACACCAAAACGAAAAACGGCCCCTTGAGTGCCCATACCAGCAAATAACATCATCTCAAACGCTTTCATCCTTTTGGCACGCCTCTAATGTCGCATGCAGCGTTTCAATACCCCCTCAATTTATCGAAGGGCTATCGCTGAGACATGTTCAGCGTCAAATAGATGAGAGAAACTCTGAAAAACGATCGGGCTCTGAGAAAAATAGTGGGCGCCCGGTGCGGGCGCAGCTTCACATCTTGAGGCGCTTCTTCAGCTCCTCCAGCTCTCCTGTCCTGTAGAGATACACACCGATTCCGGCGAGCAGGATTATCAGCAGGGCCACAGCCCAGACGAGCCATCCGCCCTTTGCCTCCTCGACGGACACGGTCTTCTGGATGCCCTCAACCTCGAAGGTGTAGACGCCAGGCTCCTTCGGCCTGTACTCAAACGTGACCTTCTCGATCTCTCCGGGCTTGACGGTGATGCTCTTGTTGCCGGTGGCGTTCCTGTTCACCAGAAGCTGCAGCTGCCTGGAGTCAGGCGACTTTCCTGTGTTCTGTACCTCTGCGACGATCTTCAGCGGCTTGCCGGCGATCGCATCGCCGGTGACATTCATGCTGACGACGCTGATCGGGGAGAGCACCTTCACGCTCTTAGTCGCCCTGTCGTAGCCTGCTGCCTCCACGGATATCGTGTGGTCACCTGTCTCATTTACCGATAGTGATAGTGATCCCTTGCTGTCCGTCACTCCAGCAGGCACACCGTCTACGCTAACATTCGCTCCCTCTATCGGCTGGGTGGCATTTGCGCCGCCCCTGACAGTCACCACGAATGTCTCGCCCCTCATGACCTCCGGAGGCGCTGTTATCACGAGCCTCCTGAGCTCAGCCTCAGATCTAACAAGGAGCGTTCCGCTCGCGTCCTCGTATCCAGATAGCTTCGCCTGGACCTGAACGCTTCCGGCCCTCTCCGGCGTGTATCTGATCATTCCTCCGGCGTCTGTTGTGCCTATCTCCTTTCCGCCGACAAGCACCTTGGCTCCGCTGACGGCCTTTCCGCCGGATGTGACCTGGATCATGATCGGCTTACCGACGATGGCCTCTGTCAGGTTGAGCCTTAGCGGCTCGGTCTTGCCGACGCGCAGGGCGATCGGGCAGAGGTTCCTCTCCGGATTATCAGCTACCCTGAACTTCAGGTTGCCCATGATCTCTATATCCTTGCCCCTGCCGAGGCTTATCGAGCCGTCGTTCTTCATCGTTATGCCATCGTCGGAGAGCGAATCCACCTCCATCTTGCCGTGCTTGTCGCCCTCCTCCACAGACTCAGGCGTGTCGGAGACCTGGAATATTCCGTCGACGGTTGCCAGATCCGCCTCCCTTCCGCGGAAGACGTTGCTTATGTGCGCTGCGATTATCGGTACATCCTCTGAGCTTATTCTAACCTTGTACGTGTATGTCGAGGCCTTGACGTCTCCTGATACAGGTGTGACGACCTTGCTGTCAACCTCCTTCCCGCTCTTTGTGAGGGAGAGCCAGACCTTGTTCCCGTCAAGATCAACCTCCTTTATCTGGAGCTCGTAGCCGTCCTCAAGCGGCAGTACGGATCCCGATGAAATCGTGCGCTCCTCGTCGCTGTCTATCAGCACCTTTCTGAGCTCTCCGTTGTTTATGATGCTGAACTCATCCGTGAACAGGGTCTCGTTGTTGTAGCCGGCGAAGTACTTGTCTGCCATGAACCCTATGACATCGTACCTGCCCCAGCTATCGAACTCGAACTCCACCGGCTGCGGAGATGTCTCGTACTTCAGATCTCCGTCCTCGATCTTGCTTCCAGAGAACCTCGCGACGAGCTTCTCAGTGCCGATGTCCTCGTCGATATCGTAGTAGAATCCCTCGAAGTTGTAGGGGGTCCATGTGAAGCTCTCCACCCTGCTCGGATCGACCACAGTTCCCCTGACCTCGTAGGTTCCAGTCCTCTCGACGACGGGCGCGAACCTGAGGACATCAGAGTCGGCCACCTGCAGACCAACGCCGCCCATCAGCCTGACAGTTGTGCCCTTTCTCAGGGTTACTGAATCCTTGTTCTCCAGCTCGATTCCGGAGTCAGAGACAGACACAACCTCCATCTTGTCGTACTTGTCGCCCTCCTCGACGGAGGCGTATGTGTCTGATATCTGGAATAGTCCATCTATCGTTACAAGACTCGACTCCGCGCCGGCGAAGACGTTCGAGACGTGGGCCATGATGAGCGGAACATCCTTGCCGCCGATCTTCTCCTCGTACATGTACGTTGCGCTCTTCAGGCTGTCAGGGGATATGACCTTGCTGTCCACCTCGTCACCATCTTTTGCGAGCGCGAGGTGCACCTTGTTGCCGTTGATGTCTATCTCCTTGATCCTGAGCTCGTATCCCTCCTCAAGCGGGAGGACCGAGCCTGCGGTTATGGTCTTCTCCTCATCACTGTCGATAAGCACGCGCCTGAGCTGGTTCTCGTTGATCAGACTCACATCATCAACGACCTCAGTTCCAGAGTAACCGGCGAAGTACTTCTCCGCCATGAATCCAATGACCTGATACTTGCCCCAGTCGTCGAACTCAAAGCTGATATCCTGGACGTCACTGGTGTATCGTATATTTCCTGTGTCTATGGCTCTGTTGTAGCTGTCGCCAGATCTGCTCAGGCTGACGGTCAGCTTCTCGGTGCCGACCCTGTCATCCAGGTCGTAGAAGAATCCCGAGAATGTCTGTGGAGTCCATGTGTAGGTCTCAGGCATCCCCTCTCTCCAGATCCTGTCTGTGAACTCCTCCTCTGCGACCTCCTCTGGAGCCTCTACAACTTCCTCCGTCACATTCTCAGCTGCGGTTACATTCTCCTCTGTTACATTCCCAGCGGTCAGGTTCTCAGCAGAGATGTTTGTAGATGCCAGGAGAGCAGGAAGGGCGGGGCTCTGGTTGCCTGCCAGGCTTGCGTTCCCGGCAATCGCCGATGTCGCATTTGATGTCAGATTCCCCTCAGGAGTGAGGCCCTCAGGGGTCACGACCGCCGAGAGGTTCGTGGCTGCGGTCGCGTTTGATGCGCCGCTCTCAGACGTCACATTTGATGTCAGGTTCCCTTCAGGAGTGGTCCCCTCGGGGGTCGATGCAGAGACATTGGATGCAGGAGCTGCACCAGCAGATGCAGCTACAGCTGGCGCTGCGCTCTGGGCAGTGCGGTTCTGCGCCATTGCAGAGCTCACATTCGCTGAAGCGCCTGCGGGCCTCTCCTCTGCGGTGGCATTTGTGGATGCTGCGTTACCTCCCGCATCCGCCTTGCTCTCAGCGGTGCTTTTCGATAGAGAGACTGGAGTTCTTGCCGTGTTGTTTCCCAGCCTCTTGAACGTCACTGTTATACCGCTGGAGGAGGTGCCTGTGGAGAAGAAATCATCCTGCGGGGCCGTCACCTTTGCTGCCGACTGATCAGCCGATCCGCTCTCTGTTGCATTCTCCGCCACACCTCCTGATAAAAATCCAGCTGATATGACGATGAGCACGATAGCAAACAAACTTTTGCGGTACATGAACACCTCCATCCAGTATTCATTTGTTTACCGTATATATATTTTATGTGAATGTATTTTTAATATACGGCGCTTCTGTGTATCTGTTTCTTACTGCTTATTATACTCTGTGGCATGTGCGGATATGTGAGTGGATGAGCACGTGGTCTCATGTTACGGCTCTAAGCATTATGGTGCACATCTGGAACACATTGTTTTATAATCGTATGCTGTGGAGATCGTGTCCGTACCACTGAGTTCAATGCTGACCTGTGGCATTCATAGAACCTCCTGGGGTTTAAGGGTAGCGAAAACCCCGCCTTTCAGGCCTGAGCAGTTGACGTTGCACTATGCCAATTCAACTGGATAATGAGAGCAAGCAGCACGCCCCATCTGAAAATTTATTTGTCTTCGTGAAATGAATCTGGATTAAGCTTATATCCCCTCCCGACGCCTGGAGTAGAGATGAAGCTGCCGGGCACAGCAACACAGCCTGAGAACATACACATTGCGATGGGCAAGCTGGATATCAGGAAGGGCATGACCTTTCTCGATATCGGCTGCGGCTCAGGCGCGGTATCGCTTGCAGCATCGCGATACACTGACAGGATCTACGGAATAGACAGGCGGCACGAGGCGGTCGAGGCGTCACGATCCCTGGTGCCATGTGGTGAGTTCATATGCGGAGAGGCTGTTGATCTCATAGCGGGGCTGCCGGATATCGACAGGTGCTTCATCGGCGGCACGAGGGATATCGAGAGATTTCTTCCGGCGCTGAGGGATAAAGCTGCCCCTGGGTTCAGGCTCGTCGTGGACATCGCGAGGATAGGCATGGCATCAAAGGTAGCACGGCTCGTCGAGGATCTCTTCACGCTCGAGGAAATTCTTCAGATAAACATATTCAGAGGCTACAGGCTGGCAGGAGACATAGCCTTAAAGCCTGTGAACCCCATCTTCATGATAGTAGGAAGAGGGGATTGAATGCTTGTGGGTGTGAGCCTCGGGCCTGGCGACCCTGGTCTGCTGACTCTGAGGGCGATAGAGGTGCTGAGGGCGAGCAGGAAGGTATTCGCCCCGGGAGAGCTTGCAGCAGAGCTCGCCAGGCCATACTGCGAGCCGGAGATCCTGGATTTTCCGATGACAGATGATCTCGAAAGGCTTGAGGAGATATGGGAGAGAAATGCGGATACAGTTGCGAGCTATGCAGGAAAATACCTCACATCGTTCGCCTGTCTTGGCGATGTTAACACATTCTCGACATTCTCTCATCTCCGGAGAGTTCTCATGAGACGGCATCCCGGGATCGAGATCGACACAGTTCCCGGGGTTGGCATAATCCCTGCGGCTGCTTCCCGGTTCGGCATAGGCTTTGAGAGGTCTTTTCTGGTCTCTGACGGCTCTGAACCGGATGCTGTTCTCCGATTAAAAGCAACAAGGCCCGCGTCGATCGCTGCGGAGCTTCATGCGCAGGGATACAGCGAGTTCATCCTGGGCACCAGGCTTTACACAGCCGACGAGATGATAGTCAGAGGTGAGATGCCGGAGAGGAGCAGCTACTTCAGTGTGCTGTATGCCAGACGCGTGCGCTGATTGCGGGGATCTTATGTTCGAGAGGAAAGACGACTGGAGCCCGATGAGGGTGTACTTTGTGGGTGCAGGCCCGGGCGATCCGGAGCTGATAACGCTGAAGGGCCACAGGCTTCTCAGAGAGGCGGATCTTGTGATCTACACAGGCTCGCTGATCAACAGAGATCTTCTCAGAGGCCTCAGGGCGGAGCTTGTCGACAGCAGCAATCTCTCACTTGAGGAGATAACCGAGAGGATCATCAGAGGTGTCAGAGAGGGCAAAAAGGTGGTCCGGCTCCACAGTGGCGACCCATCTCTCTACGGGGCGATCCTGGAGCAGATGAGGCCGCTGGAGGAGAACGGCATCGATGTCGAGGTCGTTCCCGGAGTATCATCGCTCTTCGCAGCGGCTGCGGCGCTGAAGACGCAGCTCACGCTCAAGGGCGTCTCGGAGTCCCTCATAATCACACGGCCTGCAGGAACGACCCTTGAGAGGGATGAGATCAAAGAGCTGTCACAGCACGGATCGACGATGGCGGTATTTCTCGGCGCTGAGAAGATCAGGAGGATCGTCTCATCTGTGAGGCTTCCGGCAGATACACCTGTGGCTGTCGTCTACCACGCCTCATGGCCCGACCAGCAGGTCCTGATCGGAACGCTTGGAGACATTGCGGAGAAGGTCGAGAAGGCCGGCATAAACAAAAGCGCCCTCATACTCATAGGTGGAGTGGTCAGGCGGGATGGGTTCAGGAGGTCTCATCTATACAGAAGTCGGTAGCAGTTCTGGTCTTTTCGAGGGACAGGGAGAAGGGAGAGCTGATATCCAGAAGCCTGAGCTCATGCTACCGAGCAGATATCCACACATACAGGAAGGGAATAATGGAGGAGCTCTTCAGGGAGTATGACTTTATCCTCGCCCTGATGGCAGTCGGCATAGTGGTCAGGCTTTTATGCCCGCTGCTCAGGGATAAGTGGACGGACAAACCTGTGGTCTCTGTGGATGCATCTCTCAGGTCAGCAGTTCCGATCATCGGCGGCCATCATGGAGCAAATGATCTCGCGCTTTATCTCCACAGGCAGCTGGGCATCTATCCTGCGATCACAACCGCGACGGATTCATCCGGAAGACCGAACCTGGAGGGCATAGCATCTGCGTTTGGCGCCGAGATCATAAACAGGGAGGCATCGAGGCACATCAACGCATCCTTCCTGCACCAGGATGTCCCCGTTCTGAGGCTCAAGGGCCCCAGGATAGTTATAGTGGATGAGGATGTGGCCGTCCTGAAATCAGGAGGGCTGATTGCGGGCCTGGGGGCCAGGAGAGGGGCAACCGCGGATGAGATACTGAGCGCGATAAGGTCCGCGACCGCCGAGGCAGGGCGGGAGGTATCAGAGGTCAGGGTGATAGCGACATCCCGCATCAAGACCGATGATCCGGAGATATCGAGGGCTGCCGCGGAGCTTGGCGCCTCTGTTGTTTACCTCCCTGATGATGCTCTTAATGCGCAGAGACCTGTGACCCCATCGAGGGCGAGCATGCTCGGCCTCTCAGGGGTTGCGGAGCCGGCGGTCCTGGCCCTGGCGCAGAGGATGATCCTGCCGAAGAGGGTATACGGGAGGGTCACGGTTGCTCTCGGAGAGTAAGCTCAGCATCGTCGGCATCGGTCCGGGGGATCTGGGATGCATGACCCAGCGCGCCAGAAGGGCGATAGAGGGCGCGGACTTCGTTGTGGGTTACCGCACCTATCTCGATCTCATACCATCTCTTCTTAAAGATAAGAAGGTCTTTCCGGGAAGGATGGGTGGGGAGGTCGAGCGGGCAAGGCTCGCCGTCGAGCTTCTTGACGATGGCCAGGTGGCGCTGATCAGCAGTGGAGATCCCAATGTGTATGGCATGGCGAGCATCGCCATCGAGATCGCCCTCTCCTCAGTTGATCCGTCCAGGATTGAGGTTGTTCCCGGAGTCACCGCGTTTTCGGCTGCAGCCTGCAGGGCAGGGGTGGTATTCAGGGAGTCTCTGGCTGTCGTGAGCCTGAGCGATCTGCTCACCCCCTGGGAGGAGATCAGGCGCAGGATCAGGGTCGCAGCATCCATGGGGATGCCGCTCGCCCTGTACAATCCCAGAAGCTACAGGAGGGACTGGCAGCTCTCCGAGGCTCTTGAGATTCTGAAGGATGCTGGAAGAGGTGGAGATCCACTCGTCGTCGCGAGAAACGTCTCCCGTGAGGGTGAGTCGATCCGGAGAAGCACTGTGGACGGGGCGCTTCTCGATGCCGGAGAGATCGATATGCTCACACTGCTGATAATAGGAGGCATGCACAGCGATGTATCGGGCGATGGGATATCCATAGCTGGCGTGGGTCCCGGAAGCGTCGATGATCTCACACAAGAGGTCGTGGACAGAGTGAGCTCTGCAACAATCGTCCTGGGGGCTGAGCTGCATCTCAAGTGCATAAAGGACATCATATCTGGAGAAATGTTCGTGGGCACAGGAAGCCGCGAGGAGCGGCAGGTCCAGAGGCTTGAGAGAGCGATGCGTGAGCTGCAGAACGGCGGATCGCCGGTTATCACCGTTGGCGGTGATCCGAGCATGTTCAGCGCGGCTGGGCACTACGTAGGTATGGCGCGATCGCTGAGGATGCTTCCAGGCGTGGGCGCGTTCTCAGCAGCTGCAGCGAGAGCTGGCGCTCCGATCTCGAACGACTTCGTGCTGCTCTCTGGACCGGTCTCACCAGACAGGCTCTCTCTGCTTATCGATGCAGGGTTCAGTGTGTTTCTGTACAATGCAGGTGGAGATTCCGTAAGAAGCATCTCTGACTTGCTGCCGGGCTCAAGGCCGTGTGCTGTAGCAAGGGATGTGACACGGCAAAACGAGTTCTTTGAGGTATGCACGGCATCCGAGCTCAGGGATATGAAGCTCGATGGATCAAGGTACACGCTGGTCGTGTCAGGCCCCGGATCCAGAATAAGGGATGGAATGATCGTGGCGAGCAGGGGTTATGAGAGGAAATACTGTGTATGAGGTGATGGTATGGAGAGATACTCAGATCTTGGCGCCATGACGCCTGAGGCGTTCGAGATTTCGAGGGCGAGCAGGGAGCTCATAGCAAGGATCGTCGGCGATGAGACCCTGGAGGACAAGATAAAGCAGAGGTGCGTCATGGCAACCGGAGACCCGAGCATCGCAGAGAGCCTGAGATTCGTGATGGATCCGGTGAGGGCTGGATTCAGGGCACTGGAGGAGGCTGCAGACATCTTCGTGGATATAAGGATGGTCGAAGCGGGTATTGTCAAGAAGGGCCACAGGTCCAGAATAAGAACGCTGATAGAGATGGGAGAAGAGATAGCGAGCAATCTCGGCATTACCAGGGCCTCAGCAGGGGTCATGGCCGCGAAGGATGAGCTCGATGGTGCTGTGGTCGTTATAGGCAACGCTCCTACAGCTTTGCTGGCGCTCTGCGAGATTATGGAGAAAAAAGAGGCTATGCCCTCGCTGGTCATAGGGATCCCTGTCGGATTTGTGAGGGCGGCAGAGAGCAAGGAGAGGCTGCGGAATGTAAAGGTGCCATCGATATCGAACGTCGGCACCAGGGGCGGAACGCCTCTGGCCGTCGCAGCGATGAACGAGATAATCAACATGTACCACAGGGGGATCAGGTAAAATTCCACCGGGCTCTGGAGCGCTGCGGTCTCCGAATCAGATACGCATCTCAGCGGTTCGCCAAAGGCCTGACAATACCGCTCCCGAATTTGAGATGCGGCGTTTGTGAGATCAGCTATGGAGTGGCACGCATCATGATAGATCCTGTGACGGGTTTCAGGATACCGGATGAATGGCTCAGGAGATCATCTCTGAGCGATATCAGGGAGCGGATAGAGAGCGGCCTGTGGGTTCTCCTCTCCAACGGTCAGGTGCTCCGCAGAGGTCTGACCACAGGGACAACAGCAGCAGCTGCATGCAAGGGCGCAGTGTTGTCCCTGGTGAGAGATGTGGACGGGGTTGATGTCTGGACTCCGTCTGGTATAACGGTGAGGGTGAAGGTGGAAGCCTGCGGTGGCAGATGCATCGCTCAGAAGGACGCAGGAGATCACAGCTCCGATGTCACTCATGGCATGAAGATCATCGCAAGCGCGTCCCCATCGGAGCGCACAGAGCTGATAGCTGGAGAGGGCATCGGGAGGATATGCAGAGGAGGTCTTTCCTCGGATATCGGCAAACCGGCGATAAGCAGGTCTGCGCGCACCCAGATAATGAGGGCGATCGAGGAAGGCATCAAGGAGGCAGGCCTGGGCGGAGCCGTGGTGCACCTCACTGTTCCCGATGGCAGGAGCATCGCGCGCATGACGCTGAACCCTGGCGTTGGCGTTGAGGGCGGGGTGTCCATTCTGGGCTCTACGGGATTCGTCGAGCCGTGGAATGAGCATCTTGAGGATAGCGTATCTGAATCGCTCAGTGAGCTGGAGAGGGTCGTGGCCACCACCGGAAGAACAGGCCTCAGGTACAGCAGGATTCTCTTTCCGGATCACACTGCAGTGCTCATCGGCTCAAAGCTTGATATGCTCAGGATTCGCGCCGGCCGGGATACCGTGCTCTGCGGCCTTCCTGGCCTCATACTCAGGTGGGCAGCGCCTGAGATGCTCAACGGCACCGGCTATGCGACGGTGGCTGAGATGATCGAACGGGAGCCGGATCACCCGGCGATCGCCAGAGCGCTTGAGCATCTCGGAAAGATGCTTCCGGGAACGAGGATAGTTCTGATCAACAGGGACGGTAGCATCTACAGGGACACAGGAGTGATCTGAGCGGATGAGGATCACGCCCGTTGATAGAGCACCTGGCGTTCATGGAGATTGAGTGTCATGAAGATCGTGGGCGTTGGAGCGGGTCCTGGTATGATCACGCTGGAGGCGATCGAGGCGATAAGATCAGCGAAGCTCATATACGGATCGGAGCGGGCGATAGCCCTGGCGGGAGAACATATACCGCCCGGGTGCGATGTCAGGGTCATCAGGGATTACAGATCGCTGCGGAGCCTGCCGGACGATGCTGTTGTCCTCTCAACCGGAGATCCAATGCTCAGCGGCCTCGGATATCTCGGGGGGCATGTGATCCCTGGAATATCAAGCATGCAGGTTGCATGCGCGCGCCTCGGCCTGAGCCTTTTAAGGGTCGTGCCGATAACATTTCACGGCCGCAGGATGGATCCAGAGGCTGTCGCGTTCGAGCTTAGGCACGGGAGATGCGTGTTTTTGCTAGCTGACGACTCCACGGATCTGGATGCGCTCTGCAGGTACCTGGAGGATACGGGACTCCACAGGGATGTGGTTGTTCTCAGAGATCTCGGGTATCCGGAGGAGAGGATAACAGCGGGCACGACCAGAGACCCGCCGGAGGCGAGAGGCCTCTTCAGCGTGGTTATAGGCGAGCTGGGAAGATAAACAAAGGAGGCTCATCCCCGTGATTCAGCGGATCAGTAACCTTGCATAAAGATGTGGCGTCAACTGCTATGCGGCGTCAACTGCTGATGGTTGAGGTTATCTGAGTCCGCCTCTCCGACGATTCGACCACATGAGCCACAAATGAAGTTTATTGTAATCGACGTGCTGGCAATTCCGAGATAAATTTAATTTTATATCATGCTATGTTTTATTTGGAGGAATCCATTCCACAAAAGGCAACCTATTTATGCATTCGTCTCATAACAGTCTTCACATGAAGAGCATGGTGAAGGTTTTTATCGACCACGAGCATCTCCTCAAGGTCATGAACATCCTCACAGAAGTGGGAATTACTGGCTTTTACATCTATGAGTACAGGGGCATGTCTCCCAGGGTCTGGAAGGATTTCCGTCTCAGGGAGGATCCAGAGATGACGCTTGATGCGATCAGGAACTTCTCCGAGCCAGGGGTTATGGTGAATACCGTCGTCAGCTCGAACAGGTGTGAGCGTCTTGTTCAGAGCCTGGAGCAAGGTTTAAAGGGAAAGAGGTTCACAGTGATCATCCAACCAGTGACATCGATAAAGGTCAGAGGAGATTAAGTTTAATGCAGAGCATGAAGGAAGAGGTCGAGTCCACCCTTGAGTCCATACGGAATCTGCTCAGAATAGAGGGTGGGGATGTAGAGCTTGTGGATATAACAGATGGCGTCGTGTATGTGAAGCTCACGGGGAGCTGCGCAGGGTGTCCGTTTTCCCAGATGACTCTCAAGAACTTCGTGGAGCGTGAGCTTAAAAAGAACGTATCAGGTGTGAAGGCTGTAGAGGCTGTATAGCTCTACCGCCTCATCAACTGCTTAAAAGCATTCTGATCTGAACTAGAACTGCTACGAGGTAATATCTGTGTACCCGAATAAGAAGGTCCAGTCCCTTATAGGCACCAAGATACAGGTTGAGATGAAGGGCTCTCAGAGGCATGTCCTCGAGGGCATACTCAACAGCGTGGATGAGTATCTCAACCTGCACCTCCTGGAGACCGTTGAGATCGTCAATGGAGAGAGGACAAGGTCTCTGGGGTCTGTGATTCTGAGAGGCAACAACATAATACTGATAAGCCCGGTTGAGTAGAATCGGGGGAGGGTGTGATGATAGAGGAAGCGCTGGAGTATATCAGATCCAATCCGGATGGAGTTCTCCAGAGCGATCTCTGGAAGGCCCTGGGAATCGACTCGCGAAAGTGCTCACGGATAGTCGCAAAGCTGCTCAAGGATGGGCTGATAACAAGGGAGGAGGAGCTCGCTGACGGTGTCAGGACGTACCGGCTCAGGGCGGTCGAGCGACCAGCGTGCACCGATCGATTCACCCCACTAATGGCATCTGATATTTTCGATCCGTGCGCAGGATGCACCGATGAGTGCGTGCCGGAGCGGTGCCCGAAGCTGAGCGAGTGGCTCTTCGCGCTGGCGTTCAGCAAGAGCACCGGACAGAAACCGCATGCTGCTGCGAGCCTGTGAGCTCTCATACAGTTGCATGCAGCCCAGAGTTTAAGCTTTGTTATATCATGCATGCTAACATATTAAACCTGCTGAGTTGAGGGTGTCCGCAGAATGCTTGTTCATTCAGGCAGGCGTTCCAGCATCTCCCTCAGACCATCCTCTAGCCTGTATTCTGGCACATATCCCAGCACCTCTCTGGCGAGGGTGATGTCGGCCACGGAATTCCGCACATCGCCGGGGCGTGGCTCCGTGTAGATGGGTCTGATCTCCCTCTTCAGGATTTTGCGTATGGCATCGAGCAGGCGGTTCAGGCTTGTGGCATATCCCGTGCCGATGTTGATTGCGAGACCGGACGCTCTTGGAGATATGCACGCTAGAATGTTCGCCCGCACGACATCTTTAACATATACAAAATCCCTCGTCTGCTCTCCGTCGCCGTAGACAACAGGCTGGCTGCCTGATAGCACAGCATCGATGAACTTAGGGATGACAGCTGCGTACTCTGATGCCGGATCCTGGCCTGGGCCGAAGACATTGAAGTACCTGAGAGAGACGCACTCAAGACCGTATATCTCATGGAACACCCTGCAGTAATGCTCGCCCACCAGCTTCGTCACCGCATACGGGCTCATCGGCCTCGGAACCGAGCTTTCCCGCTTGGGGAGCTCCGGAGAGTCTCCGTAAACAGCTGATGATGATGCAAACACAACCCTATTCACGCCGCAATCCCTTGCAGCAACAAGCACGGCGAGCGTGCCATCGACGTTGCTCCTGTTCGTCGTCATGGGATCCATTATCGATCGCTGTACCGATGGAAGAGCGGCCTGATGGAGCACGTAGTCCACGGACTCAAACTCTTCTTTCAGCATCTTGATATCATTGATATCGCATTCCACAAGCCTTATGCGCTCCTCCAACCCGCACAGGTTCGCACGCCGGCCCGTGCTCATGTTATCGATGACTGTGACATCATTCTCCTCACAGAGTGCCCGGGCGATGTTGGATCCTATGAATCCGGCGCCGCCTGTTACAACTATTCTCTTGTCATTCAACGGTATCCTTCCTGCATTGACTGTCTGTGACTTCATCGAAATTCATCCATATCTACTTAAAGTCGGCCTCCATCGCATCTGCGGACTGCTCAGCTGGTGTTACGTATATGCAATGTAGTCACAACGCATCTCAGATGCGGCGCGCCCCTTCCTTCTCGAAACACTCTCTGAAATACGCATTCAGCACGCATATGCTCTCCGGCGGCCCCATCAGCTCGAAGAGATCGCACGGCGATCCTCTGTAGCATTCCATCTCGTGTATCCTGCAAACAGCCACACCATCTGCAAATGTGAGATGGGGGCATGGCTCCCCGGCTCTCTTGAATATCACAGGCATCCTGTGGGCTGTGTCGAGAGTGCCATCAGGCCTTATCGCATCCGGGTTCGGAACAGCGACGTCAAGGTGGATGCAGCAGCATCCGCATCTCAGGCATATCATGGATACCAGCTCATCTTCATGGATACCAGCTCATCTCAAGGACTTTTTTGGGACCAGCATCTCTGGGCCGCGTACCTGTCTAACTGGAATCCGCAGCGGCAGCATCCAGATTTATGGGAGGCCTATCCATTTTATGTGGATTAGATTATAAACAGGATTAGATCATCATTTTTATGATATGGATATCACCGCATGTTCTGTGAGGGAAGTTTTTTTCCAAATCGAGAGGATCTCTTTGGGTTACTTAATGTACTCTGCCTTCGTTGAGTTGATCTCGATCTGCCGGTTCCCTTCGATGTGTCTATTTTGAACAATGTCGGCATGGAAATCGACATCCTGGGACATTAATACTTGTACAACGCCATAAAGCAGGGTTGATGGCTATGAATCGCCTGAAATATTGCTTTTGCGCTTATCCACACGTCTTAGGTAAACTACCTATTTATAGTCCACTGCGTAGCTTTATATAAATAAATTTAAAATTTAACATGTATTTCGTGATTTATAGACTATTTTATGTAACATACAATATTATATAAACTTATGAGGAATAATATAGAAATGCCGACAAAAGCCAAATTACTTATAGCATGTTGCAAATTTCTAATGGGGGATTCTCTTGGCGAAAATTGCGATAATCTACGCAAGCGGCCTTGGCAGGACCAAAAAGATGGCAGAGACGATAGCCGAGGGTGCGAAGACGATTGAAGGTGTCGAAGTGGTCTTGAAGGACGCATACGATGCAAAAATACCGGAGGATATAGAGGGGGCGTCGGCAATACTTCTAGGAGGGTCTACATATAACGGCAAACTGAACAGAGCTATGGACCCAGTTCTAGAAAAGCTGGCGTCGGTAGACCTGAAGGGTAAGGTAGGGCTGGCCTTTGGATCTTACGGCTGGCACGATGTTGGGGTTCCGACGCTCATCGAAAAAATGAAGTCTTTCGGCATGAACGTGATTGAGCCGGGCCTCAGCGTTGTCCAGGTGCCAGATGCAAAAGCTCTGGAAAGGTGTTTCCACCTGGGTCGAACCGTAGCAAAGGGGGTCACAAACTAAGGGCTTGAATGATGCATTGGACTCTATGATAGTTCAGCAAAAGAACCGACGGGAGATGTACTGCCGGTAGAACCAGCATATAACTGGCTCATGCGGCCGAATATTCGGAGGGCAGGCTCTGGTAACTCCAACTAGCAACAGACTTTTTTGTTAGATCGCCGCCCATCGAATCACAGGGGATGAGCCTATGGAGATCTCATCTCTGGCTGTTGATTCCAGCAGAGTGATTCAGTGATTCTATCCAGCGACTCATCTTTGAGCTGTCCGCTCTAAACCATCCTCGAGATCATCGATGCTATGAGCTTTGCTGGAGCTCTCGGCGCGAGCCATCTTAAAAAGCTCCTGTAGCTGAGGCCATGAGCATGTATGTCTATGTATCTCTCCAGAAGCGATCTGTCATCCATGAACATGTTGAATAGCAGATCCGGAAAGCGGTGCATGATGCGGGCCAGAAGAAGTGACGCTCTGAGATCGTCTCCGAACTCACTTTTGCACCTGCGTTGATACTCCACAAGATCGCATCCATCGCTGAGATGCTCAGCTGCTACATCTGCTGCGATCTGGCCGGACCTCACAGCGTAGGCGATCCCCTCTCCTGTGAAGGGATCCACCATGCCGGCCGAGTCGCCACAGAGCATTGTTCTTCTGCCCCCAAGGTATCTGGACGGCCCTGAGAGCGGGATCGTGTGGCCATGGATCCTGCCGCGGAATCCCCTGGCCCTCATGAGCTCCTCAAGGATCCCTCTTATGTTCGAGGATCGAAGACCGCCAGCGCCGACCGAGTGGTAGCTTCCGTGTGGGAAGACCCAGGCGTAGCCCATATCTGCCTTCCCAAAGTGCATCTCCATAAAATCATCGGTGTCTTCGGCAGCCACCTCTGAGACCAGGCACACACCGGTCGTTTCATCTCTGGAGCGTATCTTCCTGCCCAGCATGCCCGTGTGACCATCAGCCAGCACCAGAAGCCTGCCCTCATGGATGGCACCTGCTCTGATCCGGACGCACTCCCCCATCTCCGATATCTCCTTGGCCCTCCTTCCGAACAGGACCTCTGCTCCAGCCTCCTCCGCCCTTCTCACGAGCATCTCATCGAAGACGCTTCTGGTGACAAGCGTTGAGAGCCTTTCAGATCTGGAGATCTCAGCGCAGCGATCCCTGAAGAATATCCGTATTCGGGAGACCTCAGCATCTATAACCTCATCAGGAATCCTGAAGTCGAGGTACGATCTTGCTCTCTCTGAGAGAGCACCGCCGCACGGCTTGTACCTCGGGAAAGTCTCCTTCTCGATGAGAAGAACCCGCAGGCCGAGCCTGGCGCCCTCAAGAGCTGCAGATGCGCCTGCCGGCCCTCCACCTATCACTATGAGGTCGTACATACAGGAGCTAGGCAGCATCCCTGGAGGAGATCAGGTTCTGATACGCCTCCCGGGCCAGATCAGATACATCGATCTCGAGCTCTCTCGCCACCAGAAGTGCAACCGCATCCAGCTCGACAAGCCTCTGGAGCGAGTCCTGCCGCTCGTTTATCATCGCGATGATCTCCTTCCGGCTCATGCCTGTCTTCGAAGATATCATTCTGACCGCCCGATCGAAGATGCCCTCTGCAGGGGCGGGTTTGAACCCAACAGGTACATCGATATCCCTGTTGGAATGCACCACATCTCCATCGATGCGAACCAGGCCTTCCCTCTCAGCTTCCATCAGAAGAGCCCGGACATTTTCTGGAGGCCCCCACTTCATGTCCAGCGAGAGCACGAATATGAAGTCGCTTATCTTCAGGCTGCTCTTCCCGCGCTTCTTGAACGGCAGGGCCACAAGGTACCTCTTTTCCTGATCCAAATGAAACACCCTCTCAGACTTTCAGCAGCGCTTCTACTGGGCCGAGCATGTATGGCGACGCATAGCTAAGATTGAAGATTTATCACGGTAATTTCCTCGATCACCAGCACCTCCATGGAGCCTCCACTCTGTATATAACACTCTTGCAACGCTCACGCATGCATCCATGTTATTGGGCATTTTCACATCAGTTAGATCGCCTGCATGTATCACTAATCCCTTTCTGTACTTGTGATCGATCCTGCCAGTATCGCCAAGTTTCATAGGACGGGCTCCTTCTTGGCTCGGAAAGCATTTATTCCAGCAGTCAGATTTCATCTCATGCGATATGTCCTTTTTCTCCTGGCATGCCTGCTGGTGCTGGGCACGGCAGATGCGCTTTTCGAGAACACATCACCACAGATGTATATTGATAGATACAACAGCAATATAGATCAGGCGCCACAGGCGCTGAGGGAGCTGCTCGGAAGCGAGAGGGTTGAGATCAACATACTCCTCAATAACGGCACACTCTACATGCTCGGTCTGGAGACGCTCAAGGGGCGCATAGTGGCGTCGTATCCTGGCGGAATAGCTGATCCGACGATAACCATAGACACCTCTGAGAGCACGATCCAGAGGGTGGTATCCTCAAGCGACCCTGTGGCGGCATTCAAGGATGCTAAAGAGAAGGGAGAGGTGAGGATAGAGGCCACCAGGCTCACGACCAGACTCAAGCTCGCGCTCGTGCTGGCGAGTGCGGATGTCTTTAAATACTTTTTAGGTGTCTTCTTTGCATAGAGGAAAATTATGAAAGTAATCGCCATAAACGGAAGCCCCAAGATGGATGCGGGGAACACTGCTCGCATACTGAATCCGTTCCTGGATGGCATGCGGGAAGAGGGAGCTGATGTGGAGCTCTTCCACACCAGGAAGCTCAAGATCGGGCCGTGCAACGGAGATATGAGCTGCTGGTTCAGGAACCCTGGAAGGTGCGGCCAGAATGACGATATGCAGATGCTCTATCCGAAGTTCGAGGAGGCCGATGTGATAGTCTGGGCCACGCCTGTGTACTTCTCCGGAGTTACCGGCCCGCTCAAGAACCTGATGGACAGGCAGCTACCGCTTCATGTTCCAGGCACGGTGCCGAAGAAGAAGCAGAAGGTAGTGCTGGTCTCATCCTGTGGCGCGTGGGAGATCGGGGCATTCGATCCCATACTCGTACAGATGAGGGCGATATATTCAATGCCTGATGCAGCGGAGTTCGTCGCCGCGCTCCTGCGCCCGGGTGCAGAGGCGATGAGGTACATGCCCGAGGGGGCAATTGAAGATGTGGTCAGGGCCGCAAGGGATGCTGGCAGAGAGCTCGTTAGGACAGGGCGAATATCAGAGAGCCTCCTCAAAACTGTGAGCAGACCGCTGATGAGCGAGGAGGAGTACATGAGTATGGGAGAGAAGGCTCTGGAGGAGGTCAGAAAAAGTGCATGAGCCGCGCGATGGCTCTGGCATCCTTTTTACATGCGACTGAGGTCTCAGTAATTGCCATAAACGTTAAGAACAAAGCTCATCCAGGCGAATTAGCGGAATAGTGATAATGGCGAAAAATGAAGCTTCACCGGTACCGAAAATCCGGCTCAATCCAGCTTTCCGATAATTCGCCTGGATGAGCCAAGAACAAATTAGCCTCTGACATGAGTACCAGGCAACTCTTGGTGATCCTAAACTTCTGGAGGTCAAAGAGGCTGATTTCAGACTTTGGCCGCTGACGCCACATAATGCGGCACAGTCTTCGATCTTTTCTGTCGCTGACTTCTTATCAGTACATACCGCTGGAATTCAGTCGCACAACGCGAAGTGCTAAATAGCTTATAATGAGCTCCATGTGATTCAGCAAAACCTGTTGGGAAGAGCTGCAGATGTCAGAGCATTTCTCCTTCGAGGTCCTGAAGCGGTCAAGGATGACGCGTGCGAGGCTTGGGGTGATCAGGACGCGCCGGGGGCATATAGAGACGCCCCAGTTCATTCCTGTGGCAACAGTGGCATCTGTCAGGGCTCTCGGATCAGATGATCTCAGGGCTCTTGGTGTGCAGGCGATATTCGCAAACACATATCATCTGCACCTGAGAACCGGAGAGGACCTCATCAGGAGACTGGGCGGGCTGCACAGGTTCATGTCGTTTGATGGCCCTATTTTCACAGACTCAGGCGGGTTCCAGGCTTTCTCACTGGGACTGGGAAGAGAGCACAACATAAGCAAGATTGGAAGCATATTCCCGCATGGAAGACGATCTGCAGAGCGGAGGGAGAACCTGACGAGGATCACGGATGAGGGGGTGGCCTTCAAGTCCCTCATCGATGGCGGATGGCATTTTCTCGACCCCAGGAGCGCTATGAGAATACAGAGCAGGCTCGGATCTGATATCGTAATGGCGTTCGATGAATGCACATCTCCCCTCTCCGATTATGATTACACCAGAGAGGCGATGGAGAGGACCCACCGCTGGGCTGTCCAGTCCTTGAGGCATCACGACAGGAGACAGGCGATATACGGCATCATACAGGGGGGATGGTTCGAGGACCTCCGCAGGGAGAGCGCGGATTTCATAAGGTCGCTGCCGTTCGACGGCATCGCGATCGGCGGCTCACTCGGAAACTGCAAGGCGGACATGCACCAGGTTCTTGACTGGGTGGTTCCCAGGCTGGATGAGCGGCCGAGACATCTCCTTGGAATCGGGGAGATCCCGGATATCTTCGAGTGCGTCGAGAGGGGCGTCGATACATTCGACTGCGTCCATCCGACACGAATCGCACGCAGAGGCAACCTGTACATATCCCCGGCATCTGGAGGATGCCTGGAAAACAAGTTCAGGATAAGCATCAAGTCGTCGAGCTTCAAGGACGATAAAAGACCGGTGGATCCGAGATGTGGATGTCCGACATGCAGGATGTACAGCAGGGCATATCTCAGGCACCTCTACATCTCGAACGAGCTCTCCTACTTCAGGGCTGCCACCGTACATAACGTGTATTTCATGCTCAGGCTGATGGAGTCGATACGGAGATCGATAAGAGATGGGAGGTTCAGCGCGCTCAAGAGAAGGTGGATGAAGAGTGAGCCATGATGTTCGATCTGGCAGAGATCCAGTCGATGAAAAACTCCGTTTATCGCATGACCCTGCATGGAGACCATCTGGCCCCAGGATCCGCATCGATAAAACACAGGCTGCGATTGTACTCTGCGGGCTTTACATATTCTTCTCGCTGGCCGGCAACATAGCCGCGACAAAGGTCACCTACTTCGGGAGGCTCGTCATGGATGCCGGCTTCATATACTCCATGACCTTCACATGGAGGGACCTGATACACAAGCAGCTCGGTAAGAGAGCTGCCATCACCACGATCTGGCTGAGCGCGTTTATCAACCTTCTGGCAGCCCTGTACTTTCAGATAGTGGTTCTGATGCCAGCGGAGCCTGAATGGGCCGCGAATGGAGGGCAGGCTGCGTGGCAGTTCCTCTTCGGGATATTCGAGACATCCGGAGGCCCCTGGTGGCAGTCCATATTCTCCCTCCAGCTCAGGATAGTTCTCGGCTCAGTGATCACCATGGTCATAGCAGAGCTCATCGACACCCAGATATATCACCTCTGGGTCACCGGCTGGGGCAGGAACAGGCCACAGTGGGCCAGGGTCGCGGTGTCCAACGCGATATCAATACCTGTGGACAGCACCTTGTTCCCGCTTATAGCATTCACAGGAATAATCGGATTCGATGCGATGATCCAGATGTTCCAGACGAACATCGTTGTGAAGGCGATCGTCACCCTTCTATCGTTCTGGACGATATACCTGGTGCCGGAGAGGCCGATATTCGAGCAGCATGAGGCAGAACAGAATTGACTCCAGAAATGGTGATACGCTGCCTGAGGGGAAAGCGCTTCCAGAACATAGAATAATTTAAGTAGATTTCTACCCAACGTGGAATCATGGACGTACTGGTGCTCTGCATCGACCGCGATGACGATCTGGGTCGGAAGGCCGGCATAAAGAGCCCCGTGGTTGGAAGGGAGGAGAACCTGAATGCGGCTCTTGCTCTCGGGCTTGCTGATCCGGAGGAGTCCGACACCAACACGATCTTCGGCGGGCTGAAGATCTATGACGAGATCTCCGCAGAACGATCTGTCGAGATAGCGACGATCACCGGCGACGAGAAGGTCGGTCTCAGCGCGGACAGAAAGCTTGCAGAGCAGCTTGAAGATCTCATAGAGCGTCTGGACCCGAAGTCTGTAATTGTCGTATCGGACGGCGCTGAGGATGAGGCGATACTTCCGATCATCCAGTCCAGGATAAAGGTCGACGGCGTGAGGCGCATACTGGTCAAGCAGAATCCGAGCATCGAGAGCACGTACTACCTGCTGAAGCAGGTCTTCACAGACCCGAAGATAAGCCACACGATATTCATCCCACCCGGCCTGGCGCTGCTGATGTTCTCCATATTCTACCTGCTGAACTATCCGAACGGGGCGATCATAGCAATAACAGGCTCTGTCGGGCTGTACCTCCTGTTCAGAGGTCTCGGGCTGGACGATTTCCTGGACGAGACGAAGAAGACGCTGAGAGGATCGCTGTACGCAGGCAAGATATCATTCGTCACGTACATACTTGCCGGGATGCTGATAATAATAGCCACGATCCAGGGCATAGCGAATGTGTGGTACTCGTACAAAGGACCGATATGGTATGGCTACCTCACGCTGATGATGCTCTTCATAAACGCCAGCGTCTGGTGGTACGTCGCGGCAGGCATCTGCGCCAACGTCGGGAAGCTCATAGATATGCACCTTGAGGGTATAAAGGATCCAAGGACGTACTCATACCCATTCTTCCTCTTCGCAACGGGTCTCATATTCTGGGGCGCGAGCATAGTGATACTTGCGAACTTCACCCAGGACTTCAGCATGTCCCCTCTGAGCTCGATACAGTACTTTGCGGTGTGCGCGATGGGGGCCATGGCCACCGCCCTCCTCGGAATAAAGCTCAAGAGCTACATAGCCAAGAGGAATGGGGTGGGCAGAGACCTCATAAAGGAGGGCGTGAAGACGAAGTGCTGACGCGGGAGAATGTTTTTGGTTGCAATTGTGATCTGCTCCCGCATACCAGTCAGCTGTGTGCTGTGGCAAATGGGTATGCGTTCATCAGCACGCCTGCATGTTTTGTACAGGCCACCCGATACCCTCCTCTCCGGCCTGAGGACAGGAGTCTGCGCCCTGCTCTCTCATGCATGATGTCTCTCAGGCTCCCTGCCGGTTCTCTGGAGGAGCACATCGTACAGCCTATCCCAGTTGAGTGTCGTCGCGACACAGCCTGCTGTGGTCAGCGGGACACCTATGGCCGGTATTCCATGGCTGTGGCACATGATGAGCCCCTCCTTTATCTCCATCTCGCATCCCACGCCGACTATGCCCTTCGGATGGTACCTCTGGATGATGCGCTTTATAAAACTCGATCCCGGAACAACAAAAAACCTGTACCCTCTTGACTCAGCGAGCCTCTTCGCCTCAGCTATCCCGCACCTGCCGCATCCCACGCATGTTATCCCCTCAGGCGTGAGCTTTGCAGGGCAATCAACAGATCGAAGGCACTGGGGCATGAAGACGAACCTCTCCCCAACAGGAGTGGCATAGAACTTGCCCCTGTTGATGTAGTTCATCAGCGATATCCCGACATCATCCACGATCTTGTCGTCCGCACGGGCCAGCCAGAATATCGCCTTGACGAAGCTCTCAAGGAGGCTTATGCCTATGAGCATCGGCCTGGCCAGGAAATAACGCCCGGTCCTGAAGGAGATGCCGACGAGCAGCGCGATGATGAGCGAGAGGAGAAGTGAGATTATAAGAGCGAGCACAACTGCCTTCCCAACAAGCAGGTAAACCTGATCGACGTAATTCATCGGGCAAGTCTTGGATATACGTAATATTAATCTTACTTCGCATGAAGTCGTATCAAAGCTCGATGCGATAGGCGATCTCGCAGTGCCTATGGGTTCCTGAGATCACCAGGCTGCTGTGTAGGGCAGCCTGTTATGACACAGGTTCTATGATACCGGTACCCTCCTGGATCTGCAGCTCCCGCCACCCAGCAAACACACGACCAGGGATGCGAGGAGCACAGCCATCACCCCAGTCAGAAATATGCCGTCGAATATGCCTGCTCCGCCTATCGAGAGTGCCAGAGGTCTTGGGTACGCGGATGGAGGGGCAAGGGCTGGGAGAACCCCTGGTGTGAGCAGGTTCATCACATCCGCGCCCAGAAGGGTGCCGATCGATCCGCTGATATAAGCGATCGCCGGCGCGGTTCTGTACCCTCTGCAGAGGATTACTGCTACCAGTGCAGCCGATACCGGAGGTACATAAACTGGAAGAGTTATGCCCACATTCGGTACCGGCTCTGCCATCGTGTACGTGATGAATGCTACGACCACTGCTCCAAAGATGGCTGTGGAGATCGGAGCTCTCCGCCGCCTGAGCAGATCGATGCTTATGAGAACCGGCACAATGCATCCGCCGACGTTGACCAGGAGACGCACCGGATGGAAGCTCACAGGGATATCGGAAGGAATCGCGTTCATCATATCGATCATGAACGCCGGATAGGTTGTTATAACACCGCTGTGCAGCGGGATGTCTATCATGCTTCCGATTATCGAGCCGAAGACCATCAGGCTCGCATGCCAGTGGCCGAATCCGATCTGCTCGAACGCCTCCTCGGTGATGCGTATGAACAGGTATATGAATATAAGAGGGAGGGCCAGCAGCAGGATTACGAGGAGCAGGAGGAAGGGGATCATCAGCTCCAGCATTGCTCATCACTCATTGTGTATCGCATGCGGGCAGCCTCTTCTCGATCACATCGCCATTCGGGGTGGTCTCTGAGAATATCTGGGCCTCGAAGCACTCCACGACAGTATCATCATCGAGCCATGCGTCAACCGGAAGCCCGGCCTTCAGGCATGTCTGGCACAAAAAGTCCACCGAATCGAAGCCGTACTCTGTCGCGACCTGGGGCAGGAGCAGTCCGGAGCACATGCCCCTGGTGACGATCAGCCCGTGCCTCCCGATCTGGACCCGCTCAGGCAGCGTTTTTTTATCGCCATCGATCACCTGGGGCTCCGTGAGCACCGTCACCTCTATCGTTATGTCATCGAGCTCCTCCGGGCGTACCCTGGGAAACCTTGGATCTCTCGTGCCGGCGTTTATCGCGGAATCCACAATCGCCCTTCCAAGCGGGAGGACTGCCCTGGGATAGCCTATGCACCCACGCAGCTCTCCGTTCTTCTCAAGGGTCACGAAAACGCCCCGCCTCTCATCGAAGACTCCATGCAGATACGGATTTATGATCTCCTTCCTTTTGACGTAAGCCGTCAGCGCCTCCCTGGCCAGCCTGACCGCCCTCCTTCCTTCCTCCAGTGTGAGCATGAACAGGGATTGACACACATCGGATTAAAATCTTGTGAACTGGTTGGAGCAGCATGCCTCTTGTTGCACAAACGATTGCGGTGGAGCACACAGATACAAATGAGTATTCCAAAACCCATATTTTGATGTGATGCTTTTGATAAAAATATGCTGCGACATGGACCGCTCTTGCTGTGTTGGATATCCCTTCGAGATAACATCTCTTGATTTCGATTCTGCTCTATTCCCCACGTGTTCCTGAAATTGTCTCCAGGTTGCGGATTTTCATGGCTTATCCAACACAGCAACTGCTCTTGTACAGAATGAAAATATAAATACTAAAATAAAATATGGCTTCGGGGTCAGAGGAACCTGAATCCCCTTGGCATCTCACCGAACCTCTTCCGGAACTCCTCTGGCCAGTTCTCCGGATCCAGACCCTTCTGTCCGAGGAAGACGCTCGTCCACCTCTCAAGACCAACTCCACTGCACCCGCTCCACAGGCTCTCTCCGCTCTGCGACTTCACAGAGAACCCCTTCGGGTACTTCTCCCCGTTCACAGAGAGGTTCTGGAACTCGATCCAGTTGCCGCTGTACGGGAGCAGCGCCTCGTAGTCTATTGTGCCGGCCCCCTCCATCTCGGCTAGGCCTGTCCTGCCCTCCTGCGCCATGAACCATGGAGTGACCCAGGCCATGCGCCAGCGCAGCTCCAGTATCTCCTCGAAGATGTGCCTGTACCTCTCCTTGAGCCGCTCCGCCTCCTCCAGGACCTGCTGCTTCGTGCCCAGCCATACGATCTCGATCCTGTGGAACTCGTCGACGCGCTCTATGCCATGGATGCCTCCGGACTCGTATCTGTGGCTCGTTCCGGACCTGTCGAACACCCTTATGGGCAGCTCATCGTTCGGGAGCGTGGCCCCCTGGAGGAAGACCCAGAATGTGGGGCACTGAGCATAGCACATCCCGCCGATCGGGTAGTCGATCTTCTCCTTTATCAGATCGAGCGGAATCTCATGAGTAACCTTGTAGTAATCGATGACCTCCTCCCAGAACGCCGGGTCCCTGCTCTTCGGAGGGCACACGTAGTAGATCTCAGGGTATACCCCCTGGGCATGCCCGCTCCTCTTCCACACATCCCATGTGTCGAGCTTGGGGAATATCATCTCCCTGTATCCGAGAGGCACAAGAATCTCCTCGAGAACGATCCTCTCGAAGGTCCTGAAGAGATGCGTCGACTGCGGGCCGTGTATCCACTGGCCCCTCGCGGATCCGTGCTTTATCCATCCCCGTTTTAACATCTCCTGCGTGGGATCGCCACTGAATTTGATCTCCCTCGGCGGGCTCTCCCAGAGCAGCTCCCAGTGCTCGGCCTTTCCGCCGTAGCTCTGGAGCTTCTCCTCGAGCAGATTGACGATCCTGTCAGGGATGCGGTTCTCGAGCATCCAGGTCCATCCGCGCTTAGGATCCTCGACGCCCAGAAGGAGCGTGAGGCGCCCATCCTCGTATCTCGACTCCTTCACATAGGGGATCCTGTGGGTTATCGGGCGATCTGACTCGATCTCTATCTCGAACCTGCTGACATCTATACCCCTTATCCCCAGCCTGTGCTTTCTGCCGAGCAGATCTGCCAGCGGTTTTCTGAGCCTCAGAAGGGCATCATGCGCCCTCACATACCTGTCGCTCTCTATCGTTATCTCCAGACGGTCCTCCGCGATCCTCCAGAAAGCAACCCTAGCGCCCATGCCCTCAGGCGCGCCCTTCTTCAGGAGGTCCGCAGCCTGTTTCTCGAAGAACTCAGCGAGATCGCCCTCGGCCCTTGCGGCATCGCCGCTGAGCCTCAGGCTCGCCTCCAAGTGAAATCTCATCTCAAACCTCCGAGGAGCCAATTGCCTCCTCAGCCACCTTGATGTTCATAAGCAGATCATCGACCGTGGACAGCACCGTGCCGATCCTCTCAGCGCTGAGCTCTATGGTCATCTCGTCATCATGCAGGGAGACCTTCATGCTGGGCAGGTTGTCCGGCTCCAGTGCCTCTGATATCTCGCGTGCATCGCTGCCTGAGAAGATGAGCCTTACAGATATCATCGATATCATCGCTTCAGCTGGCCACCGATGATCTCGTTCAGCTTCAGGAGAAACTGCTCTTCGGTGCCGGGCGGTATCGAGGCGCCGCTTGCTATGCTGTGCCCTCCGCCCTTTCCGCCAACGCTCTCCGCGGCCTGTCTCAGCGCCACCGACAGGTCCAGCCCCCTTCTTATAAGGGGCCTGTTGCCCCTGGCGGAGACCCTGACGGTGCCATCTCTGTTGTTCAGAACTACGAGCGGTTTGTCGGTGTACAGATACCTTATGCCGAGACCCGCTATGACCCCGCCGCCGTGGAGGTTCTCTGCTATCAGGTACCTTATGTTCTCCATCTCCTTATTGTTCCTGCGGAGCAGATCGATGCCCGCGAGGATCTCCTTTCTGTAATCCTCTGCGATCCTTCTCGCCTCAGGGAGCGCAGAACTGTCCCGCAGACAGAGCGTCAGGCCGACTCCAGGCCTCTCAAGCCGGCCGCACGCGTTCAGGAGGAGAACGAGCTCGAAGGCGTTCTCGACCACCTCTCTCTTCAGCCGTATCGCCTCTCCAATCACAGAATCCGCAGCAAAGCTCCCCTGCATGAGAAGCTTGAGAACCAGCGCGGTTGATAGCCTCGTGAGCGATTCGCCTCTGAGATCCTCCACCTTCCCATCAACGCCGACCTCTCTCAGGAACGCCCTCACTCTTTCTGGATCTCCTGTGAAGTCGAGCAGCGGCTCGATGGAGCGCTCGAAGACCTTCGAGATCTCGCCATCCTCTGCCATCTTGAGCCCCGGGCGCACCTCGACAGCTCCCGCGGCCAGCCCCTCCTCCAGTATGAGCCTGTTCGCGCCGATCATCGCCTGCCTGTCGCCTATCGCGCCCACAAGCGCAAGCCCTGCGAGGTCCCTGTTATCCCCCATCTTTCTCACGACAGAGTAAACGACACCTGACGCGCTCATCTCAAATGCCCCGTCGATGCCGAAGTTGTGGGGGTTGAGGGAAACGCAGTCGAGAGAGCCGACAGGCCTGTGATGGTCGAGCACAAAGACCTCGCCCTTTATTCCCGATACCACATCAGGCTGGCCGCTGCCCATGTCGCAGAACACTATCGGCGGCTCAAGGTCCTCAACAATATCCGCACTCAGACGCTGCGTCAGCCTGGCCTGGAACGGAATCCCGGAGCGAGCGAGAGCGTTGCAGATCAGGCCTGCAGATGATATGCCATCAGCGTCATCATGTGAGACCACGACGACCCTGTCGCACTGGAGAACTGCCCTAGCTACGGACTCTGCGGCTTTCTCGAACGCCTTCATATCACTGCTTTGATGATATCTGAATCTCCGCGGCCTCAGGCCTGTAATCCCATGTGGCCGGCAGCCTGCCGACCCGCTTGTAGTACTTCACGAGCCTGCGGATCTTGCTCTCAACGAGCTGGAGGGCCCTCTTGTTGTGTATGTCCTTTGTCTTTGGAAGCCTGCCCCCGCTCGTGTCGCTCACAGCACCCCTCGGTAGAGCTCTGAGGAGGTGCCGCCTCAGTCCAAGCGCCTTTCTCATCAGGTTGCTCAGATCCTCAGGTATCTCCGGCAGCGCGTTCCTCTCCCTGAGGAAGCTGCTCAGGCTCTTTCCGAGGATCATCTTGACATTCGGCACGCCATACTGATCCCTGAGCGTGAGCCCGATCATCGCAGTCGACATCCCCCTCTCATGGAGGGTCATTATGGTCTTCTCGAGCTCCTCCTTGCTCACATCACACCACTCAGGCAGCTTGTCCACCAGCGGTGGTCTCGATCTCGATGAACCCTTCTTACGACTATGCATTCTGGCCATTTCAAATCCTCATCATACAATAAGTGCGAAGGCAGAAGGATCATCGTAACTCAGGATAAAAAGCTTGCGCCGTTCGCAGCGGATGCGGTGAGAAATGTATGTGGGAGATGGCAGCGAGCCATTTTCAGGTGGCTCATGGGGTCGAATCGCTGGATATGCGAACTCTGGTGAATCCAATCAATGGCAGTAGGCTCCGTCTCTTTCTACGAGATTACCGTTCCGCTGAATCACCGGTATGAGCCTCTCAGGTTGTACACTTGCATCGAGCTGGAGCATTCGATTCAGGAGGCACATCCCTTAACACCGGTCCCTGTGGTCGATCCTGGCGATCAGCCATCACATGCTGAGAGCCGTGTCAGCCTTTTATCATTCCCAGCTCCTCGCCGATCTCGAGCCACGCCCAGGCCCAGATGACCGCCTCGAATGCCCGGATGAGATCCCCTCTTTCAAGAAAGTACCTCGCGTCGCTGATGTAGGCCTTTATGTTTATCAGAAATCTCTCGTCGCCTCTGCATCTCGAGAGCCTCTCATCGGCCCTCGCGAGCCACTTCTCGGTCTCGCCTCTGAGTTCAGATGCAAGATCTCCGGTCAAGACCTGAACGAGACCTCCTCCACCCTGAATACACGCCTCTCATCCACATCAACCCTCACCATGGTCTTGAGCGGGTAACCGGCAGATCTCACACGCTCAGCACCATCGCCCCTCTCGATCACAACAACAGCATCCCTGATCACAGCGCCTGCAGCCTCCAGGGCCTTCATAACCGCGAGGGCTGTGCCTCCGGTGCTCACAACGTCATCCACGAATATCACGCGATCTCCTTTTTTTATTCCGTTGAGATATATCTTCGATTTGGAGTAGCCTGTGACCTGGCTGACCTCTATCTCCCCGGGCAGTCCGTACATCTTCTTGCGGATTATCACGAGCGGTATGTCTGTCACAAGTGAGAGCGCTCCGCCAATTGGGATTCCCATCGCCTCAACGGTGACTATCTTGTCGACATCCAGATCTGCGATCCTGATTATGTGACAGACGACCTCTCTTATCAGCTCAGGTCTCGTCTCCGGAACCCCATCTGTTATAGGATGGATGAAGTAGTTGTAATCCCCTCTCTTGAACACGGGCGCATCGTAGAGCGACCTCTTCAGTATCTCGAGCAAAGCCAAACGCCTCCATGCACCGTAGCGCGCATGACTTTAAACGGTTTTGGGCCCCGGTTCAGATCTTTGATGCTGGTATTCAATCTGCTACTGCCTGGCGAATCCCTGTGAATCGGCAGAGCTGCAACCTCAGGTCGTGTACTCGTATCACTGGATGGAAATTCAGGAATCAGCATTCTCAGGCACAACATATCACAAATCCTGCGAGGTCGCATGCTGCTGGGTTCAATGATATGAGTACACGACCCAGCCTCACAGAAGGAGTAAAGTCGATCGCTGCCGCTTGGGCTCACCAGAGCTCTCGTCATCGACTATCCTACGGGACTCCGCCTTTCCGGATCAAAGATAATTTAAAGATAAACATCCGACATGCTCACTGCAGAGCCGGGGAGTAGCATGAGCACAGCGACGTTTCTCAGAGTTATCCTCATTCTCCTGATCATAGCTTCTGCTGCGCATGGATCTCCCGGAAACAGCTACCATGAGGAGTACACGAACGTTCTCAGGGTCGCGGGCACGGGGCTCATCGATATCAGCACATCCGCCGTGGACAGGAGATCCGGGCTGGAGTACTACAACGTGATGTACGGCGAGGGCGACTTTGAGATGGACTCCACAAATGAGATATCCACAGCGCCCTCAGCCAGATCTGCCCCCACAAACCTCACCGACACGACGCGCATGACGTATCTCGGCTCGGTACCGCTCGTCGGATTCAAGGTCATAAAATCCAGGTCGATATACGGCGGGATAGGAGCGGAGATCCAGGAGAGCTTCGCGGTGACGGAGATGGACCGGATACAGAGGACATTCTTCGGATCTAGGAACCCGTGCGATGCCATCTCGATGGATGTCTCAGCGAGCTTCAACGGCACATGGACAACGGATGCCGCATGGCACAAGATCTTCGAGAAGAGAGTTCGCGATCACACGAGCTTCCAGGGCAGGTTTGATGTGAAGAAGCTGCTCAAGATACAGGAGAGCGGCCGCCCTCAGCCCAGGTTCAGCGGGATCGACTTCTGAGCGCCAGTTCCATGCCCTCGCGAGCCTGAATGTGCAGGATCAAATCCACTCGATGCCTATCAGGGCCGGTGATGTGGTGTGGAGCAGCTGGCTCTCTCGCCTGCTGACATCACCGATATCCTAAGCATCCAGAGCTGCAGAACCCATGAATCTCCATCCGCTGAGTTCTGATCGATTCAGGCTGTCCAGCAGTCCATGCTATTGGGACACGAGCAGATGGCCACGCCGGCTCCAGAACAGTGGCGCATGTCATCGCGCAGCATGCCGCTGAGCTCAGAGCATCATGCCGGCAGATCTGCAGTTGCAGCGGATTTCTGTGAAATCATTCGGTGGCTGAGATTATGATCTTCCGGTTGACAATCACTTCAAACAAAAAGTTTTTATGAAATGGTACAGATCATCAGTAAAGAGGGGTTACAGAAATTTGGTGAGTTGCCATGGATAATCTCCGGCGGGTTCTTCTTGTTGAGGATAACGATGCCCATGCTGTGCTCATCCAGAGGATATTCGAGGAGAATGGATCGGCCTGGAGCGTCTCGCGCGTCTCGACCCTTGCAGAAGCTCTGAGGTTTCTTGATGAGAACAGGGAGCTACCGCCGGATATTGTCATTGCGGACTACAGGCTGCCGGACGGCACAGGTCTCGATCTCACAAAAGGCGCTGGAAGCCCTGAGGATGTCGGTTTTCCTCTCATAATACTGACAGGCGTGGGATCTGAGAAGCTTGCCGTGCAGACCATGAAGTCAGGTGCCATGGATTACGTCGTGAAGAGCTCTGACGATCTCCGCCAGCTACCTTCAACTGCGAGCAGGATCCTGAAGGAGTGGAAGACCCTGATGGAGAGGAGGAGAACCGAGATGGAGATCGCAAAGTGCGTCTCAGATCTTGAGGCCGATAAACTGAACCTCGATGAGTTCATGGACAAGATCTCGCAGGACCTGGAAGAGGCTATAAGCACCATAAAGGAGACTAATGCTAGGATCAAAAACCGGCTCGGCAATAGCATCGATGACGAGACGCTCAACGATCTCTACAGGATCGAGAGCGCTGCTGATAGGGCTGGCATGCTCACCGACAAGCTCTTCGAGTACCTGCTGCCCCTGTACTTCGACAGCTCCCTCGTGAGGCTCTACATGCAGAACCTGGAGGAGCTGAAGAGCAAGAAGGATAGTGGACCGTAGGTTTGCGCCACGGACCCTTAGATCCTGAACTGCCATTTGTATGCTCGTATAAATGCGATCGTCCCCTCTGGAGGTGACGGGACTCTCCATGATTCGCGAAGTCAGTCGGAGTTGCTCTTCGAGCTGACCACCCTCCCCTGAAGTATTCGATCCGCGAGCCTGGAGAGCGGAAGGCTCTGAAGGTAGACCCTCCCCGGACCTGTCAGCCTCGCCAGGAACAGCCCCTCACCGCCGAAGATTGCATTTCTCACCCCTCCCACGAAACGTATGTCGTAATCCACATCCCTCGAGAAGGCGACGATGCATCCTGTATCGACATTTATCGACTCTCCAGCCCCGAGATCTCTGGTGATCAGAGCGCCTCCGGCATGAATGAACACAGTCCCCCTGCCCTTCAGCCTCTGAAGTATGAAACCCTCGCCACCGAAGAAGCCCGCACCGAGACGCTTCGTGAACGCCACCTTTATCTCCACATCACTCTCCCCGCAAAGGAAAGCTCCCCTCTGGCAGAGCAGCTGACCGTTGATCTCATTGAGATCCAGTGGCAGGATCTTTCCTGGGAACGGCGCGGAGAACGCCAGCCTCTTCACACCATCAGAGCGGTTTGTGAAGCTTGTTATGAAGAGACCATCTCCGGCCACCGCCCTCTTCAACCCCTTCAGTATGCCTCCGGTGGATGCGCTCATCTCTATCCCATCGTCCATGAAGAGCATGGCGCCCGTCTCCGACCTGATGCTCTCGCCCGGAGCCAGCTGGACCTCCAGGACCTGGAGATCATCTCCAAGAATGCTGTATCTGAGACTCATTACAAAACCTCATGTGATGTGCCCCGCTCTCGGTATCGTTGAATATCTTGTTTACCCTGCCCAGGATGAAATCCACAATGATGTTGCATGTCATCCGATTCAGCATCGCCTCTCGATTCCGTTTCTCGCCTCGAGGAACGCGCGTATCACCTCGGCCACAGACCATGCCTGTGATATGCATCCACCCGGCCTGTGCGGTGGATCGCCATCGTACACCTCTGCGATGGTTCCGATGCCGTAGCGGCGCTCCTCGAGAAGCGGCCTGAGGAGGGATAGCGCGTGCATCCTGCTCCTTTTGCTGCACCTGTTTGCCCTGAGGTACGCGGTGATGTACGGCCCGATCAGCCATGGCCAGACTGTGCCCTGGTGGTATGCACGATCCCTCTCCCTGGGAGATCCCTCGTAGCGACCGATGTAGGCAGGATCTCTTGGTGAGAGGGTCCTTAGACCGTAGGGGGTGAGAAGCTCCTCTGTCGCGCATCTCAGAACAGCACGCGTCCGATCCAGAGATAAAAGCCCATGGGAGAACGCGACAGCTATGACCTGATTCGGTCTAATGGATCCATCATATGGGTCTATTGTATCGTAAAGGTACCCTGCAGGGTTCCAGAACCGTTTGAATGAATGCCTGACGCGCTCTGACAGGCCATGCCATCTCCACTCCAGGTTCAGGGCCTCGCTGATCGCCTCCAGCAACCTCAGGGCCTCGTACCAGAGCGCGTTCACCTCAACGCACTTTCCAGCCCTGGGAGTAACGCACCGGCCATCGACTCTCGCGTCCATCCAGGTCGCGCCCTCTGAGGATGCTATGAGACAGTCGGAGTCCATGTATCCCACTGGTGTTCTGCCTGTATAGCATTCGATGATGCTCATCAGCGTCGGCCAGAGCGCCCTGATGAGATCGAGATCTGATGTGAACCTGAAGTACTCACATACAGCTCTTATGAAGAGGAGCGATGCGTCCACTGTGTTGTACGAGCTGGCTCCGAGATCGTTCGGAACGAGGCCGTCACGCACGTGCTCTGAGAATGTCCTGAGCACAGCCCTGGCATCATCAAACCTGCCGGTGGAGAGCAGCAGACCAGGGAGAGAGATCATGGCATCCCTGCCCCAGTCGTCGAACCAGTGGTAGCCCGCGATTATGCTCATGCCGCTGCCGCGCCGAACCAGAAAGCTGTCCGCAGCGATGGCAAGCGATCTGATCTCCTCAGGAAGCATGGATGTGATCATGCGGCGCCGCTTCATCTCACCCTCCAGCATCGAGCCGTTTGCCTCAACCAGCCCCGTGGATGCGGTGATGGTCAGATCGAGCTCGTTCTTCACATCTGCCTCAAACCATCCCGGGCAGAGGAGATCCTCCCTCCAGCCCAGCCCGCGCAGCCTCTCCGCCTCGTACTCGAAGTTGTGGTACCACATCTCCTTTCTCACGTATCTCGCGCGGTCAGAGACGATGTGGAGATCGCATCTCGATCTGAGAAGAGCGCCCCTCTCCATGGCCTCCTGGCGTATCTCAGGCCTTCCAGAGACTGCATGGAAGCATCTCGATGTGACAAGCGGCATGATCCTGATGTGAGCATCTCCGGAGATGTGATACCTTATAACACTCGTGTTCTCCCCCTGAACCATGAAGATCCGCTTTGCGACCTCGACATCGTTCACCCTGTACAGATACGTGGGCACCGGCTCTGCGGTGAACGATTCAAGATACCTGAACCCCTGCGGGTGTACCACACCCGGATACTGATGGTTTGCCAGCTCGATACCGTTAACGGTCTCATCAAGAGAGGACAGGAGGAGCCACCTTTCCACCGGAGGGCTCAGAGACGCTATCAGCAGTCCATGATAGGCCCTGGTGTTCGCCCCGATGGATGTGGATGACGCATATCCTCCTATTCCATTTGTCACGATCCATTCCCTGGATGTTCCATCGCTGTAGTTGATCATGGCCTCACCGTTCTCATTCCACAGCATCACGATTTTTTTGTGGTCCTCTTTATCCTCCTCTTGAATGCATCCAGCAGGGCGCCCCTTAGATCCTCACCCTTCAGTTTGGATGCTCTTCTCAGCGCTCTGGCGAGGCTCTCATCTCCCAGGCTCTGGGATGCCCAGGTGGCGAAGCTTTCGAGGGATGCGTGGTGCTCAAGAGCATCAGCATCAGCTCTGCTGAGCAGGCTCACCATTCCCTGGCTGCTCCAGGCGGTGCCGATCTTTGTGCCATCCTTTGTGGAGAGCACAAACGGATGATCAGCCATGTCAAGGATCCCTGACAGGCGACGGTGAAGGTCTGAGAGCACGCTGAAGTAGGTCACAGCCGCATCATACGGATTCCCGTACGGGCTGAAGTAGCTGTGCACCTCCCCCGGGCCGCCCCCGTGGGTGAATATGTAGTAGAGGTGATCGCTCAGGCCGAGAAGCCTCCATATCCTGAGCATCTCCTCCCCAGCCTCCCGCGATGGGCCCTGGAGCTGCTGGAGGTAGGTGTAGCAGGCCCACTGGAGGGCATTTCCAAGCCAGCAGCTCGTGTCCCTCTCAAGATCCGCCCAGGATCTCGCGCTCCTGACGCTCACCGTGCGCGATGGCTCCACGATCTCAACGATCTCCGAGGGCGTGGAAAATCTCAGGTTCTTCCACTTCAGGATCTCGCCGGGGAGGTATCTCAGGAACTCGAATATCCCGGTCTCAGGCCAGTGATGCTCTCCGAAGGTCTCGTAGTCCATGAAGAGGTTTATGCACCTTCCAGGGGTTGCTGCAAGCCATGCTGCGTACTTGTCCGCGGTGAGCGGGAACTCCTCCCAGCTCCTCGAAGAGAACCTGAAACCTATGTCATCTGTTAGCTGGTAGTTCCTGAGAAGCAGTGAGATTCTCTCGCACCCCTCAGGCCTGTAAACGTGGTTCGGATCCGCGATGACGCCCTCTGCAAATATCCCCCTGTAGCCCATCTGCTCGGCCATCGCCGCGATCTCATCGTTGTATATCAGCTCTGTGTTCTCGAATACGGCTGGCCTGACTCCGAAGGTATCCCACATGAGCTCCCTGTGCATCCTCACCTGCTCGCGGAACTCCTCCCTGTCGAATAGACTTGTGAGCGAATGGTAGTAGGTCTGATCGAGCAGCTCCACGTTGCCGGTATCCACCAGCTCGATGAACGTATCCAGGACATCCGGTCTGTATCTTCTGCACTGCTCCACAAACACCCCTGAGAGGCTGTATGCGACCTTGAACGGACGGTCTGCATCTGAGAAGCGTTTTATGAGATCGAGCATGATCCGGTTTGCAGGAAGGTAGCACTTCTTTGATACCCTCTCGAATATGCTGCGGTTCTCTTTATCATCAAAGTAGAAATCATAATGCGGACCGGACCTTCGGAAGATGCTGCCCGACCAGAAGAAGTCCTTCTTGAGCCTGAACGGCTGATGGACCTCGAAGCAGATGGAGATCTCTGTCATATGATTGAACATCTCCAGTTTATGGATATACTGCTTTGCCCTCGGATCCAAGTCCAGGGTTTGCTGGAAGAAGCATACCACCGTGGGCTCGGATACAACTGTATTCTATGCAGGCAGGCGACATGGATCCTGGCGCGGGGCAGAAGATCTCTCCATCGAGGGTGCCTTTGGAGGACGTCTGGAAAGCACATTCTTCAGAAAAGCTTTGTGGGCAGTGGGCCCGACGCGATTCGAACGCGTGATCCCCGCCGTGTGAAGGCGATGTCATAACCACCTAGACCACGGGCCCTCAAGGCAGAGAGGTACGACCAATTATTAGTACCTTGCCCTCGATTCGAGGGACCTGTCTGAGCAACACTGGCACCTCCTCGCGAGGTTATAGTAGAACATAAACATTTTGGCTCATCCCCTTGATTCAGCGGATCAGCAACCTTGCAGAAAGATGTGGCGTCAACTGCTGATGGTTGAGGTTATCAGAGTCCGCCTCTCAGACGGTTCGACCACGTTAGCAGAAATCAAACACCCCACGCTAATGACGCAAGGTCGCCCATGTGGAATGAAAAATGGTCTGCATGCAGTGACCATTTCCGTACCAAATGCTCTTTCGGTTGCTACCTCTGATCTGTGCTCTTCTCTCTCGATGCCACCGGCAGGGTGAAGAGAACCGTGCACCCCTTTCCCGGCTCTGACTCTATCCAGACCCGACCGCTATGTGTTTCGATTATCTTCTTGACGATCGCAAGGCCGGATCCGGTCCCTTCAGATCTGCTGTCGATCTTGTAGAAGAGCCTGAAAACGTTGCTGTGATGCTTCGGATCGATGCCGATGCCGTTGTCCCTGACGTAGAACACAACCTCTCCGTTCCTTTTACAGCCTATGTGTATCTGCGGTTTCCTCTGATCTCCCATGTACTTCACGCTGTTGTCTATCAGATTGACAAGAACCTCCACAGCCCGGATCCTGCTGGCGTAAACCTCAGGGAGATCTGCGTCTACAACCACCTCAACTCCTCTGGATACCAGCTTCTCCCTTGTGAGGGTGAGGGCTTCATTCACTATATCCGCAAATGGCACACACTCGCGCGAGCCCAGGATCCTGCCTATCCTGCTGATCTTTAATGTGTCCTCAAGCATAGCGTTGATGCTGTTCACCGCGGTCTCTATAACTCTAAGATCGTCCTCGATCCTCCTCGTGTCTCCGGTGCGCGTATCCTCCTTTAGGAATCCGAGAAAGCCGCTGATCGTGAGAAGTGGGGCTCTCAGGTCATGTGATATCGTGTACAGGAGCCACTCCATCTCCTCATTCTTCGATTTTAGCTCCGATGTCCTGTCAGAGACGAGCTTCTCCAGCGTCCGGTGGGAGCTTCTGAGCATCGCCTCTTTCTCTTCTTCCTTGGTGATGTCCATGCATATGATCTGCGCGACTATGTGGCATGAGCTGAGCGGATGGACCCAGGTCCTGAGGTGCACCCTCTCCCCATCCGGCCTGGTGCAGATGTGCTCGAAGCTGGAGCTGTTGGCCGAGTTCAGGATATCGAGAATGCGCGAGCGAGCCTCACGATCTCCGAATGGCGGATTCTCTGTTCTGTTGATCTCCTCCATCTCCCTGCCGGTTATGGATGTGAATGCGGGGTTCGCGAGCGCAACCCTGCAATCCCGATCCAGATACGCCACACCCACCGGCAGGCTCTCGAAGAGATATCTGAAAATAGCGGGCTGGTTGATCTCACGTTCCTCCACGCACCTCCCTCCAGAAGGCACAATGAAGATACATTTCAAAATATTAAAAGATATTCATCCCCTTGGTTGTGTATCGATGGTGATGAAGCTATTGCCGCCTGCCGGCAGCATCAGAGGTTCTCTCTGAGGAGCTGGTAGACAACATAAACAGCTATCACAAAGATCGCAAGCTTCGCCAGCCACATCAGCGGTCCCCAGAGGATTATGACGAGTATCACCGCCAGAATCAGAAGTATCAGGTTTCTGTCCTTCCTCTTGAATCTGCTCATGATCTCTACAGTGCGCTGATGGCTTATAAAATGATCTCCGACTGGTCATGAATGAAATGCTGACGAGCGCATCTCATGGAAGCAGGCGCCGGGGTGGACAAAGCCTATATCCAGGCAGGTCGCATGAGCAGCAGGAGCGTGGTTCAGATACGGGCTGTCGCCAGATGTGTGTTACTCATAGGATTGCTGATGATCTCCATGGCCTCAGGCCAGGAGATCGGCTGCAACGCGAGCGATGGCATCTGCAGGATCGTCTCCGCAGCGGAGATTTTGGGTAAGATCCGCGCCGGAGAGCCTGCGGTATACGAGAACGTCTTCGTCTCAGGAGATATCAACATCAGCAGGATCGGAAAGCCCCTGATCGCTCCGATAAAGATGGTGAACTCCACTATCAACGGCTCGCTGAAGATCGACGGCGCTGAGTTCAGGGGCCCGCTGAACCTCAGCGGCACCGTTTTCTCCGGAGATGTTGCAGCGCGGGGTGCGAGCTTCGACTCAGACGTCTCTTTCGCGGGCGCGCATCTTCTGCGGAATGCTGAGTTTTCCCTGGCGAGGTTCGGGGGGACTGCGAACTTCGTAGGGACGAACTTTCACGGGCCGCTGAGCATGAGCTACGCCCAGTTCTCAAAGGTTGCGAGCTTCGAGGGGGCAACGTTCTGGAGCCACGCGGACCTCTCGAACGCCCAGTTCATGGACGATACGAGCTTCGAGAGGGTTCACTTCCTGAGGAGCTCGAGCTTTGAGTTCTCGCGGTTCCACCAGCTAGTCTCGTTCTGGCGCTCTGTCTTTCACGGGGAGACGAGCTTTGCGAACAGCGAGTTCTCCGGAACTGCGAACTTCATGCGCGTGAGCTTCGATGAGAACGCTGTCTTCATGGGCTCCAGGTTCTCCCATGATGTCACATTCAGCGGGGCCCGGTTCTCGAGGGCAGCAGTATTCGGACTTGCAGCATTCCAGGGGTTCTCTGACTTCTCGAGTTCTCTTTTCAGGTCGGTCGCATTCTTCGGGCTCGCAAAGCTCGAGGACAACACAAGGTTCGTGAACACGACGTTTGATGGGGATCTCGTGCTGACAAGCTCCCGGATATACTCGATGCAGCTTGAGAACGCGAGCTTCTCAGATTCATCGAGGATATACCTGAAAGAGGCTGACTTCACCAGGATGCTCGCCCGCTGGTATCTTATAAAAAACCATCTCGTTTACGACAGCGCGGCCTATCTGGCTCTGGTCAAGAATTACAAGAACATGGAGTGGAGGGACGACGCGAACGACTGCTACTACCAGTACAGGAGGATAAGCCAGGCGTCGGAGCCGTGGGGGCTGGAGAAGATGATCGATGTGGTATCATGGCTCTCCTGCGGTTACGGCGTGAGGCCGAGCTACACCATATTCTGGTCGATGTTCATGATCCTCCTCTTCGGTTTGGTGTACTGGATAGGCAACGGGATAAGGGAGATCGCGTGGGAGAACCTCTCAGATGAGGACGAACCGGAGAAAGCGGATGCTGAAGTCAGCGAGGATGAATCCGAGGGAGATCCTGAGATGCCGGCAGAGAGACGCATCTCTTTCCCGGATTCGTTATTCTTCAGCGCGATGTCGTTCACCGCGCAATCGCCTGCCTCGCTCTATCCTGTGGGTATCTACAAGCACGTGAGCATGATCGAGGGGATACTCGGATGGTTCCTGCTGGGGCTCTTCGTGGTCGTCCTGAGCGGGATGCTTATACGATAAGTATTTATTGAGATATCCATGATATACCACATTAATTCGGTGGGACAGGCAGCTTGATATAAAAATGTGCTGCAATTTATCGGGAGATATGCTAGTTTGTGTTGCTTACGATTAAAATTTATAAAAATACATAAATAGTATGTTAGCCTGCTTCGGGCGGCCAGGGGAGATCTTATGTACAATAAAGCAAAGCATGTGTGCTCTGCACTAGTAAAACTGTGTTTGATATCTTTGATCATGATAGTCGTAACCGCAAATGGCGCTACAGCGCTTACATTAGACAGTTCTTCTGGTGTATGGACCAGCGTTACTGGCGGAAGTGGTGTAACTGGAGTGAATACAAATGAGGTGAGGTGGGGAACACCTGCTGGTTCTCAGAAAAGCGGGCTCCGTTTCGATGGAGTCGCATCAAGTCAGAATATAGAAACCGGCAAGGACTTTTGTTTAGGTAAGCTAACGCACTTCAATTACCCTGTATATTCTGGAACTGCAGCATCAGGAGCTAAATTAAAGATCACACTTCATTTTTCCAATCCATCCATCACAGCTGATTTTTATTATGATCTGACAATTGATGAAACACCCAACAGCGGTACATGCACTCCAAATCGCCCGAATACCTGTGCGTATAAACCATGCGAAACTCCATGCCCAGACAAAGTGGCTTGGTCAAATACACTTTCAGCTCAGTCATTTTTCGTCAATGGTGAGGAGTATATCGTTCAGATAGCCGGATTTGTAGATGAATGTCCTGGTGGAACACCGGTATCTGATTTTATAACACAGGAGGGAAAGAAAAACGAGGCATATCTCGTCGGCAAGGTTCTTCTAAAAAGACCTTCAATAACGGTGGTCAAGACAGCATACATTGATGGGAGTTGTCCTGGCAGTGATCCCGTTGATGCGGAGATAGGCGACACAGTGACCTACTGTTACGAGGTCAAGAACACGGGTGACGTCACATTAACGGGTGTGACGCTAAGTGACGACAGGTACGGGAGCATAACGCTCGATAAGACCACGCTCTCACCAGGCGAGAGCGCTTATGGTACTGCGACTCATAAGATAACAGAATCCGATTATCCATCGCTGGTTAACACAGCGACCGCGACAGGCACACCACCCACAGGAACCCCGATAACCGATACCGATGACTGTAAGGTTAACATCCAGGTCTCGCCCGGTATCGAGGTGGTCAAGACAGCATACATTGATGGGAGTTGTCCTGGCAGTGATCCCGTTGATGCGGAGATAGGCGACACAGTGACCTACTGTTACGAGGTCAAGAACACGGGTGACGTCACATTAACGGGTGTGACGCTAAGTGACGACAGGTACGGGAGCATAACGCTCGATAAGACCACGCTCTCACCAGGCGAGAGCGCTTATGGTACTGCGACTCATAAGATAACAGAATCCGATTATCCATCGCTGGTTAACACAGCGACCGCGACAGGCACACCACCCACAGGAACCCCGATAACCGATACCGATGACTGTACAGTTAAAGTTGAGGCAGGTCATATATTAGTCGACAAGGTCACCGACCCAGCCGGCTCCACGGATACCTTCGAGTTCACAGGATCCTGGAGCGGAGGCACGACATTCTCTCTGAAAGACAGCGATACGCCTTACGATAGCGGTTATCTGGCACCAGGCGAGTACACGGTGACCGAGAGTGTGCCTGAAGGATGGGTGCTGAGCAGCATAACCATCGAGGGCGATACTGATGGCGGCTCCACCACATCAGGCTCCACCGCGACGATCGATCTCGATGCTGGCGAGACGATCAAAGTTACATTCACCAACACCCTCCAGACGGGCGGCCAGGGCAAGCTCGACGTCAGCGGATACAAGTTCGACGATCAGAACGCGAATGGAGCGTGGGATACAGGAGAGCCTGGAATCGAGGGCTGGACGATCTATCTCTCGGATGGCACCACACCGATCTCAACAACAACCGGAATCGATGGCAAATACACCTTCACGAACCTGCCTGCAGGTACCTACACTATAACAGAGGAGGAGAGGGATGGATGGACGAGGACCTTCCCTGCAGCTCCTGGAAGCTATGAGATTGTGTTTGACGGAGAGGAGGACAAGAGCGTATCGGACCTGAACTTCGGGAACGCCCAGGTCCTCCAGCCGCAGGCCAGGCTTGCGATAGATGTCAGCCCACATGATCCATGCAGCAATACTCCCGTGGTCGTCACAGTTAGCTGTCAGAACGTGCAGGGCGATCTCTGCGGCAGCATTGCCAGCATGACTCTGTACTACGAGTCGTCCTCGGTGGAGATGACGAAGGGCCCGAACGGCAAATGGACCGCGACGATAGCCGGCCAGCCTGCAGGCACCACACTGAGCGTTTATGCCGTGCCGAAGGACTCTCAGGGCAACTTCATAGCGGATATCGGGACGACTGCGACCGAGAAGATCACATGGATAAACTGCGCTATCGACATCGAGAAGACAGCTGATACGACTGAGGTGAATCCAGGAGACACCATCACATACACCCTCACGGTGAGGAACACCGGCAGCTCAACTATAAATGACGTCACCGTGGTCGACACGCTCCCGCCCGGGACGCTGTACGTATCCGCGAATCCAGCACCGTCAGGCGTCAGCGGCAGTGTCATCACGTGGAACCTGGGCGCTCTTGATCCAGGTGCATCTGTTGTCATCACGCTGACCGCCACGGTCGAGAGCGATGTCTGCGAGCGCCAGAGCTTCACGCCATCGGATGAGCAGAACCAGAAGCGCGGCGCTGCTCCACCTGCGACAGGAGAGAATCGGCTCACCATAATGGCAGCATCTCCAGTCGACCAGGAGCTGGTCGATTCACTGTACAGAAACATGACGAGGCTCGAGGCTAAGCTGAACTACGTCAGGAAGTACAGGGACACATTCGATAAGGCGAACGCCACACTGATCGTGAGCAATGTCACACTGAACGGCTCTGTTTACACACTGATGAACTACACCAGCACCACCACGGGAGACGTTCTCACAGAGGCGTACAATTCCTCGGGTGCTCTCGCATGGTCCCTCCTGGTGAGACCACAGAAGTACGACTCGCTCCGCACAGAGTACGTCAACGGCAGGGTCGTCTCCGAGAACTACATCACGAGAGAGCCCTGGGAGGGGCTGCTCGTCGAGTACGATAAACCGTATCCAGGGTACACGAACCTCACGGTCACCTACTACCCGACTGGTGACACGCTTGTTGTCATCAGGGACCAGTACGGCAACGTTGTGAGCAAGGAGTACAAGAAGCTGCCAGGAGTGCCGCCCGTGCCTCTGGAGCTCGAGAACTGCGCCACGGTTACGGGCAGAATAGGCGAGATCGAGGTGAGCGACAGCTCCTGCGTTACTGTCAAGGTGATATGCCCATTACCGCTGCAGGGGAAGCTCACCCTGGCTAAGAGGCCCTCTGTCGAGGTCGCATCTGTCGGCCAGACGATCACCTACACGTACACAATCACAAACGGCGGAGAGACGACTGTCAGCAACATCTACGTAGATGACGATATGCTCGGCAGGATCAACACAGATCCGATAACCCTTGAACCTGGAGAGACCACTGAGATCACCGCGACGTATGTTGTGAAACCAACGGATGCATCTCCGATAAAGAACGTCGCCATAGCAATAGGCCAGGATCCGAACGGCGATGATGTGGCCTCTGATCCAGCCGAGGCTGAGGTCGTGATCGCTGGGAAGGTTCTCTTCAACAAGACCGCGGAGCCCAAGGTCGTAAAGCCAGGAGACACGATAACTTACACGATAAGGTACCAGAACCTCGAGGGAGGGAGACTGTACGACGTCTACATCGTGGACCACTACCCGAACGAGATATACTTCATAAGCGCGACACCTGCTCCGACAAGCGGGAACAACGTGTGGCACATAGGCGATCTCGATCCTGGCGCATCTGGAGAGATAGTGATAGTCGTGGGCGTCGCCCAGGAGCTGGGCAACATGAGCTTCAGCATGGACCAGAGCGTGAGCGGCTCAGGCTACGTCAATGTGTACAACAACCTCTGCACAACCCCGCCGAGGATAGTGAACAGGGCTGAGATGTCCTACAGGCTCACCGAGAACGGAGAGAGCACAAGAGCCTCTGCAGCCGCAGAGGTCCAGCTCGGACCGCCGGCGACCTGCGCCAGGATCAAGGAGCACGGGAGCGGCTCATACGAGACCGAGGATTTTGTGAGGTACGAGCGCGGGAACCGGACGATTACCTGGAACAAGAGCCTGTCAGCGACGCACTACCCGACATCGTTCTCCCTCCCGAGAGACAGAAACGTGAACTACACGACGCTCTGGGTGGAGAAGCAGAAGGCTAAGAACTACGCGACCGATGCCTCATTCAGCGAGGAGTACACCTATGCCAGGAGCATAAAGCGCGAGAGCTCCCTCCAGATGGACGAGAACGGCTCCAGGCTGATGGTGGACACAGAGTTCACAGGCATGGGGCATGTCGGGATACTCAAGGCCAGGGAGAGCAACAGGACGAAGAACGCGATGTACTGGGGCGGAGCTGTTTACGAGAGCAGAGAGGACTATGTGGGGAGCTTCAGTTTGTATCAGAAGATCGACGAGTACGGAGAGCACCTGCGCTCCGAGAGCGAGGTGAGCGGCAGAGGCTTCGCAGCCGTGGATAAGCGCCTCGGATCCGCGCAGCGCTCCTACGAATCCGGCGCAGGCAGCTACGAGAGCTCCCACCTCATGGACACGCTGAGCAGCTACATGCACAAGGATATCAGCCTCAACCACGCGCCTGCGAACTACACCTACTCGAGGGGCATGGCGGTGAACTACACCGGCAGGTGGTATGAGGGAATGTGGTCCAAGACGGACAGGAGCCTGATCAGCGAGAGCTTCTCCGCGCTGAACCGCCTCGAGAAGGAGACGTACGCGAGGGGCCTGAACGAGATGGAGACTGAGGCTGAGTTCTCCGGAAAGGCTGACTTCAGGGTCCTCTACCAGGATCTCAGCGGCAGAGAGGGAAGGACCATTGACCTCGTCGATCAGTACATCGGAGATTACAGGGTGAACCGCAAGGTCTCGATGACAGGTGTGTCGAGATACAGCTACCCGCACATATCCGTTAGAAAGGAGGCCTCTGTGGACCTGGCGAACAGCACATACGCTGATTACAGGATCATCGTCGAGAACGACGGCAACGTCAATCTCGGGCCTGTGTACATCCTCGACATTTTCCCGCCCGGCACAGAGTACGTCGGATCATCTGCAAGACCGAGCGAGCTGACGTCAGAGTACGCTAACTGGACGCTCCTGCATCTCGGCATAGGAGACACTGCCACAATCTCGCTGACGCTCAACATCACCGAGGAGGTATCGAACCTGGTCAACAGGGTGATCGTCTCTGGAGTCCATGACGGTGAATGGGTCACGGCGAGAAACTTCTCCTCGACGAGGATAGACTGGCTCGAGTGCTGCCCATCTGAGATAATCGCAACGAAGACCGCGAGAGTGCACAACGACACTGTGAGCTACAGGATCTCGCTGAGAAACAGAGCGAACTACACGATGGTCGCGTTCGTCATCGATTACATCCCATCAGATATGCAGCTGATCAACTACTCGCTCACACCATCGCAGATAAGGGAGAACAGGATCGAGTGGGCGGTGCTCGATCTGAGGCCCGGGAAGAGGATCGACATCGATTACAACATGAAAGCGCTCAGGAGCGGCACGTTCACCAACAGGGCCAGGGTGGAGGCCTACCCGATCGATGGGCCTGGAGCGGTGGGGGCAGATCTTGCGGCCAGAGCATACGTCGGAGTCGAGATAAAGGAGCCGGAGCGGGAGGGCTGGACAGTGCCGAAGTGCATGAGCCTCAACTGCACCGAGTCGTACAGGGACGACTGGATGTCCTGCACCACATGCGAACGGGAGTAGATGAAAGACGGCGGGATACATCCCGCCGGCGCCTCTTTTCTATGCTCAGATCCTGAAGACCTAGATTCTTGAGCCCCTGCTGCTCCGCTGTCCTCTTGCGAGCAGCTTCTCCTTGTATAGATACATCGCAGCCCTGTTCGCATACTGTCTGTTTGTGGAGATGACCCTCTCCTTTAGCTCCGGAGTCACCCTTTTGATCTCCCGCGCGGGCACCCCTGCCCAGAGCGTCTCCGGCGGAACCTTCGTGCCCTCGAGGACGAGAGCGCCCGCAGCAACTATCGCGCCACTGCCAATAACCGATCTGCTCAGGACCGTTGCGCCTATGCCCACCATCGCCCAGTCCTCTATCTCAGAGGCGTGCACAGTGACCCTGTGGCCCAGCGTGACGTGATCCCCTATGATGCAGGGCGTGTCCGGCTCCACATGCAGGACCGAGCAGTCCTGGATGTTGCTCTCCTCTCCGACCTCTATGAAGGCCTCATCTCCCCTGAGAACGCATCCGTACCATACGGAGCTCCCCCGCTTCAGAACAACCCGGCCGATAAGAACAGTTCCAGGGCTCACCCACGCGGTCTCATCAACAACAGGCTCGCACCACACCGCCTCCCAGTCAGATCTCTCCGCTGGATACGGCAGCTCAGGCGGTTCCGGTACCCGAACATCAGACCATCTTATCATCTCGTCCATGATAAAACAGAATAAATGGATACGAGATATCACTTGTGATGAGATGCAACGAAGGGCATCATTGTTCCCAGGCCCTTCGAGAATGCATAAATATCCCGTACAACAACCAGCTTCCGATGAATGTAATGGAGATGCTTGTCGTCGCGTTTGCCATCGGGCTCACAGGCGCGCTCGCGCCAGGGCCGACTCTTGTTGCAACTGTGAACAGCTCACTGAAGAGCGGCTGGACCTCCGGACCGAAGGTCTCCATCGGCCATGCATCTGTTGAGATGCTGATATTCGTGCTGATACTCATGGGCCTCAGCGGCGCTGCAGATGCATACAGAGTTCCGATATCTGTGATCGGAGGCACAGCCCTCGTAGTATTTGGCGCTCTGACGCTGCGGGGAGCGAGCAGCGCATCGATATCATCACAGGGATCCGAGATATCCTCAAACCCCTACATCGCCGGCGCCCTGACGAGCGCGGCCAACCCGTACTTCTGGATATGGTGGCTCTCAGTCGGCTCTGCAATGCTGCTTGACGGACTCCGAGGCGGATTTTTGCTCGCAGCAGCGTTCATGATAGGCCACTGGGGCGCGGACTTCGGCTGGTACACGCTCGTATCAACGAGCATTGATAAGGGTAAGAGCGTCCTCTCAGAGAGGGGGTACAGGTACGTTCTCTCCGCATGCGGCATATTCCTGATGATATTCGGGCTGTACTACCTGAGCGGGGTGGCCGGGTATCTCGGATGGTGATGCTGGTGAGATCAATCGCATACCTGGGATCGATCAGAGGCTACATCGCGATATCTGTCGTTCTGTTCTTTGCAGCCGCTGCATCGGGATTCGTGGCAGTTGAGCAGAATCCAGCGATCGCGGAGGAGTGGATGAAGGAGCTGGAGATGCTGAAGTGGATCACAGATCTGCCGCCTCTCATGATAATGATCCTCATATTTACAAAGAACCTTCTGGCATGTGCGATGGCTGTGCTTCTCGGGGTGGGCGCAGGCGTGGTGCCGATGCTCGTCGCCATATCCAACGGCGTTCTTGTGGGCATGGTCTCCTACCAGGTCATCCAGAGGGAGGGTGTCCTCTACCTTATCGCAGGCATCCTGCCCCACGGAATATTGGAGCTTCCAGCAGTGCTGGTGAGCATAGCGATCGGCCTGCGGCTTGGCCACATCTTTATCATGACCATGATCGATGGTGATGGTGATCTGGGAGAGGAAGCGCGTACAGCTATCAGCTTCCTGATGTACAGGGTTGCTCCGCTGCTGTTCGTCGCGGCAGTGATTGAAACATTTATCACACCCCTCGCAATATCCCTTGCATCCCGGTAGTGATGAAGATGAATGATTCACAGGAGACACAGATGGTGAGGAAGGAGGAGAGGGAGGCGAAGCTTCCCCCAAAATCGAACTTCAGCGAGTGGTACCATGAGCTTCTGAAGAGCGCGGAGATAGTCGATGTCAGGTACCCTGTAAAGGGCATGAGCGTCTGGTATCCCTTCGGCTTTGCTCTCAGAAGCCATGTCTACCAGATAATAAAAGAGCTTCTCGATGTCGATCACTACGAGACGCAGTTCCCGCTGCTCATCCCCGAGACCGAGTTCATGAAGGAGGCGGAGCACATAAAGGGCTTCGAGGATGAGGTCTACTGGGTGACACATGGCGGCCGGGATCCCCTGGAGGTCAAGCTCGCGCTGCGTCCGACGAGCGAGACCGCGATATATCCGATGCTCAAGCTCTGGATACGATCGCATGCAGATCTCCCCCTCAGGATATACCAGATAGTCAACACATTCCGCTATGAGACGAAGCACACCCGCCCGCTCATCCGTCTAAGAGAGATAACATCGTTCAAGGAGGCACACACCGCGCACGCCACCTGGGAGGAGGCGGCGATGCAGGTCGAGACAGCAGTAGAGAGGTACATCGAGTTCTACAGGCGCCTTGCAATCCCATGCCTTGTGAGCAAGCGCCCGTCCTGGGATAAGTTCCCCGGGGCGGATTACTCGATCGCCCTGGATGTGATAATGCCCGACGGGAGAACACTTCAGGTCGGGACAGCGCATCTGCTCGGGACGAACTTCGCAAAGACCTACGAGATAACATACGAGGACGAGCGTGGTGAGCAGAGGTACGTCAACCAGACATGCTACGGGATCTCAGAGAGATGCATAGCAGCGCTCATAGCTGTTCACGGAGATGATAAGGGTCTTGTGCTGCCCTGGAGGGTCGCGCCTGTCCAGGTTGTCATTGTGCCGATCATATTCGGGGAGAGGGAGCCGATAATCGAGGTCTGCAGATCTATCGAATCCATGCTCGCAGGCAGGGGCATAAGGGTCAGGCTCGACGATGGTGATGAGCGGCCTGGCGCGAAGTTCTACAAGTGGGAGATGCGTGGTGTGCCTGTGCGGATAGAGATCGGCCCCAGGGACATCAAAAACGGCGTTGTGACCCTTGTGAGAAGGGACGGTGTGAGAAAGACCCTGCATATGGGGGATGGACTCGTGGATGCGATCCTCGCAGAGGCAGATGAGCTGCAGTCCGTTCTCTACGCCAGAGCGAAGGAGTTCATGGACTCGAAGATAAAGCTCGTATCCTCCCTGGATGAGGCGAGGGCGCAGGTGCAGTCCGGCGTCGCCAGGGTTCCGTGGTGCGGATCTGTGGAGTGCGGTCATGCTCTGGAGGACCAGATCGGCGCGAACCTGCTAGGGGAGCCGAGAGGGGATGAGATACCTACCATGCGCTGTCTCATATGCGGCAGGGAGTCCACAGGCTCGACGTACATGGCCAGGCAGTATTGAAAATCACCTCCGCAAGCGTACAGGAATGCATTGCTTCAATGGTATGACAGAGCAGGGTGCAAGCTCCTGTCTTCAGGCCGGAGAGGAGGTCAAAGAGCGGCATGTAGATCCGCCCCATGGAGTCTATCATGAGGATACTGATAGCTGAGTATGCGGTCGCCACAGGCCTTGGCGGAACATACGAGATCGAGGGCAGGGCTATGCTCTCGACGATAGCCGGGAGCTTTGTGAGGTGCGGTCACAGGGTGGTTTACCCCACCTCAGGACCTGTGGTCGATGCCGGTGTTCCCCTGCGTCTTGAGCACGGCGATCTTGAGGGATTTTTGAGCTCGATCGATGCAGACGCCGGATTGGTCGTGGCACCTGATCCCCTAGCGCCAGATCTCATCGAGGCGGTTGAGAGCAGAATGGTCAATCTTGGATCCGGCAGGGAGGCTGCGCAGCTCTGCGCGGACAAGCTCGGCTGCACGCTTGCCCTGAAGAGGGCAGGAGTGCCGGTGGCTGATATTGTTGAATCTCCGGAATGCGAATGCAGTGTGTATGTCGTGAAGCCCAGGTACGGCTGCGGCTCAGAGGGCGTCATCATCTCCTCGTACCCCAACGCACCGGAGGGCTGCATCGCGACCAGATACGTTGAGGGCGTTCATCTCAGCGTCAGCTTCATCAGAGGAAGAGACCGGTTCCTGCCGCTCACGATAAACAGGCAGCTGATAGAGATGAGGGGCAGCAGGTTCGTCTATGCCGGAAGCCAGGTGCCGTACAGGTCTCCCAGGGCGGATGAGATCTGGGACGTGGCGAAAAGGGCTGCAGATGCGCTTGGCTTGAAAGGGTATGCAGGAATCGATCTGGTTGTGGGGGATCTCCCCAGGGTCGTGGACGTGAATGCGCGCCTCACAACATCGATCGTCGGATGCGCCAGGGTCGTCAGATGGGAGCTGGCAGATCTCATACTAAGAGCGAGCTTCGGCGGGCTGCCTGAGAGGGTGGAAGTGGACGGAGAGATAACCTTCAGGCTGGACGAGCTCTAGGGCCAGAGCCCGAAGGTTATGTTTAAAGCCATTATCGCGACCCCGGATGCTATACCAGCGCCCACGACCATCTTCGGGTCGAGCTTTATCGAGGTCTCCTCAGACTCGAAGTACCTCATCAGGCCGGCCGATGACATCAGGCCCGGCCCCTCGCCTTTCTTCTTTGCCATGTGCGGTCCTCTTACATATCGGTTAAAGTAAATTTCGGTCAGATTCTGTCACCCGGTGAATGGCCCATTGAGCAGATGGCTGCGTGCCTTCTCCGGCGTGACGGCCGGAGTTTGTTCCGTGCTGCTCTCCATCAGACGACCTTCTCAGGCTCTCGAGAAGTGTGCAGCGCCAGGAAGGAGATTTCCTAGCCGAGATCCAGTGAGGTCCTCGAGGTGCTGCCGTGCACATCAGATGCGACCAGCACCGCGGTGTACCTTGATACTGCTGCTTCCCTTTCCAGCTTCATATCATAATGAAAGATCGGCGATCTCCTGAGATAGATCGGCCTGTGGAAAGCGAGGCTCTCGCCCATCAGGATGAACCTGAGGGAGCTCCTGCCCTCGATGAGCGTTATGTTCTCTCTAACATAATCAGAGTACCGCGCTCCAGGCCGGAGGGACTCGAAGAGCTCCTTTGAGATGTAATGGATTCTTCCATCCAGCCCCTCGATCGCGTGCAGCTCCAGATCCTCTCCGAAGTACGCGATGGCCTCTGAGAAAGGCCCTTCATCTGTTATGTTCAGCAGGCAGGGCGCAGAGTATCTCATGTACCTGGAGATGTTCTCCGGAACGTCCCTCGCCTCGACGGCCACTACTGGAGAGACTCGCTCAGAGCCGCAGCTCACGCTGTACACCACTCTCGGCCAGATGAACCTGATCTCTGATTCTTTGCCTCTGGCATCTGCCCTATCCATCCATACGACCTCCCCGCTCTTCTGATCCACGATGTAGAGGGAGACACCCCCGAGATCCCCGTCAGGATCCGAGAGATCCGCCCTGATGGCAACGCCGTCCGTGAGGTTCTCACAGGATGCATTGATCCCCGGGGGTTTGGATGAGATGTAACCGATAGCTGAAATCAGCCACTCGTAATCGCTGGGAGATACAAGCATGCTGGGGCTTCTGGATGCGACAAAAGAGCGGTTGAGCGTTGTGTTTTTATCAATTCCAACGAACAGCGTGGAGTACTCGAAGAGCACCACGAAGAACGGTTTATCCATTCGTAAATCCGGCACATCTATCTCAGCCCAGCTCAGGTTTCTCCCGAAGTAAGCTCCTGAGATGTCTGTGGTCCTGTAAACCAGGTTGAGATCCGCATCCCATATCTCCAGGACGAAAATCCCGTCGCGGCTGAGCATGCCACAGACCGCAACCCTGGAGAGAGTCCAGTTCTCCGGGGGAGAGAAGAGGACCGCATGCCCCTGGTCGCCAGCGAGCCATACACCATCGTCGGGGACGCCGTCGGTGTACTGGATCGCGAGATCCAGAGCATCTGAGACTGGAACAAAGAGCAGCATCAGAATAACTGGGAGCGAGCCGAGCTTTCTGTAGATTGATCTCAGGCTGCGAAGCACTGCGATCTGCTTTGAATTCGATAAAGAACATTCAAGAAGCAAGCTCGCCCATTGGGTTAAAAATGGTTCATATTCAATTTCATTTTGTACCCCTTCTTCACCCTGCCGAATAAAAACCCACATCATCGCACATCCCCCGAGCAGCTCCATATCGAATCCTTGAGAGCTCTGATTGTCTCTGTTTCACCAAACTGGCAGCATGAGAGCCATTCCGGACCAGGAGATCTCACGGAAACAAGATCGTACCCGAGGCATCCGCACATGTACACGCTTCTTTCAGGCGCCTCATTTATGATAGCAGCATCGTAGGTGTTCTTTCCAGCCCAGGACTCCTCGAGCCCTATGTTCTTCCCTCTGCTTCCCATATCGATGACGGAACGCATATCGAAGCTACCCCAGTAGGCGTCGAAACCCTCTGATTCAGGGGTTTTATCGGAGTACTGCCTGTACCTCTGCATAACAAGTCCGGAGGAGTGCGAGCTTATGCTGTAGTGGATGTTTTTGTTCGGACGGAAGAGATCCGATATTATCGTGTTTGTGGTGTCGTTCATCGAGAGCTGGAACCAGGCGCTCTTGAGGTACATGTCGCATGTGCGATCCTTTCTCATATCCTTAGTGTAAAGATACGATGTACCCACACGATCCAGATTGTTGATGAAGGTCTCCCTGCTCGATATCCCGGATCCCCTGTAGTCGATTGTGCTCGATGCGGTGAGCACGACAGGCCAGGCCTCGTTCACAGAAAGAATGTAGTTCTGTGTTCCCGGGATCTTGACAAGCGTTGATGTTGTATTGACATTGTCTCCTGCTGCCTCCAGAGCGATCCTGTCCTCAGCCTCCACGGTGCCGTTCTTCGCAGCCACCCGCTCGCTCATGCTGAGGTGATTGATATCGATCTCCGTGTATCTGCTGTGATCACCGGTGCCTAGGGCGTACCCGTAGAGGTCCATGGAGAGGTTCATTGTGAACCTCCTTCCGGTGCTCCAGCCGGTATCGTGCTCGTGGATCTCATAGCTCCTCCAGCAGGATGCGGTGTCGAGAGACATGAAGAGAAGAAGCAGAAGAAGAATAGCTGAGCGCCTGGGCTGCTTCGGGGACATGCGGTTGATTCTTTCATGTCATCCTATAAAAATTTCTCCGCAGCACCTGCGCCGTCGATCAGCTCCGCCATCTTCAGCCTCGCTACCTCAGCGCAGATATGCTGCGGAACCGCTCAACCGCCTCGCGGATGCACTCGCCAGCGTAATCGACATCCTCACGCGTGTTGTCCCTTCCCAGCGTTATCCTGAGAGAGCCGTGGCATCTGACCGGATCCAGGCCTATGGCCCTGAGCACATGGCTCGGCTCCAGCTTCTTCGAGGAGCACGCTGATCCTGTGGAGACTGCTATGCCCTTTGAGTCGAGGTAGAGAAGCAGCGACTCACCCTCCACCCTGCCGAAGCCGAAGTTGAGGTTGATCGGGAGCCTCTTTGTTGGATGGCCGTTGAGCCAGGAGTCATCGATGTTCGATAGCACGAACCTCTTGAGCCTATCGCGCAGCGCTGTAAGCCGCTCCGCCTCTCTCTCCATCATCTCAGATGCGAGCTCCGCAGCTCTGCCCATTCCCACGATCCCCGGGACGTTCTCGGTGCCAGACCTGAGCCCCCTCTCGTGCCCCCCGCCCTGGATTATGCTCTCGATCCTTGTGCCCTTTCTGACATACAGCGCCCCAACGCCCTTCGGTCCGTAGAACTTGTGCGCGGATACTGAGAGAAGATCCACACCGAGCCGGTCGACATTCACGGGTATCTTGCCCACAGTCTGGACGGCATCCGTGTGCAGGAGTATGTCTCTCTCTGAAGCGATCTCCGCTATGCTCTCCACAGGCTGTATCGTGCCTATCTCGTTGTTCGCATGCATGACAGATATGAGCACGGTATCATCACGTATCGCCCTCTCGATCTCTGCGGGATCGACTATGCCCTTATCGTCCACCGGTATGTACGTGACTTCAAAGCCCATCCGCTCCAGCGACCTGCATACCTCAAGAACAGCCGGATGCTCTATCGATGTCGTGATGATGTGCCTTCCCCTGCCACTGAGCGCGACGCCCTTGAGCGCAAGGTTGTCCGACTCTGTGCCGCCGCTCGTGAAGTATATCTCCTCAGGGCTCGCGCCGATAAGCGATGCGAGCCTCTCCCTTGCGCCCTCAACAGCATCGCGCGCCTCCCGGCCGAACTCGTGGAGGCTCGATGCATTCCCATACCTCTCTCTGAAGTAGGGCAGCATCGCCTCCAGGACCTCAGGTGCGACCGGGGTCGTGGCCGAGTGGTCCATGTATATGCGCCTCATGATCATCAAATCACACTGCATGCGAGTTAAAGCTTCTCTCCAAGCAGCGGTTCGCTGAATGCCCCCCGGAATACACTGGACAGCACCGCGCGATTGCTGCAACCACCACAGCAGATAATCACAGTAGATAAATTTAAATATAATCAACGAACTAGTTTCTCTGGAGGGGGTAGCTCTGAGGTACAACTGGGCTGGCGATACGATCATCCGGGATACAATAGTCTGGAGCAAAAGGGCTGTTCTGGGGAACGAGAATGTCTTCATCCCCACAGATATAAGAGAGTGGATATCGTACCCGGACAGCGAGGTCATCAGGCTCGCCCTGAAGGAGATGGATCTTCCAGCTTCCAGGGCGGCAGGGACTTTCGATGAGAGGGCCTGGAAGGTCTGGAAGTATGTTGCTGAGAATGTCGAGTACGTCTCAGATAAAAAGGCATTTGGCATGCCCGACTTCTGGCTCTTTCCAGTGGAGACGCTGACGCTACGCAGGGGAGACTGCGAGGATTCGTCGTTCCTGCTTGCCACACTGATGATCGCCAGCGGGATAAGCGAGCACTGCGTCAGGGTTGTGATTGGAAAGGTGATCGCAGGAAGCACAACATACGGGCACTGCTGGGTGGTTTATCAGAACGAGAGCGGAACCTGGTGCCTGCTTGAGAGCACCCTGAACTCGATCCCGCAGAGGCTGCCTCCAGCGGATCCGTTCACAGAGCCGGAGAGCAGGGACAGGTATGAGCCACAGCTCTGCTTCAACCGCAATCACCTCTGGTCGATAGCGCCCGGCGAGATGCGCCTCTCGGAGTACATCAACTCCAGGGAGATCTCCGGCGGCTACCGTCCTAGGAGCCCAGAGATCTGAGCCTAGCCTCGATCCCCCGCCAGTGCGACCCCTGCCAGTATATCTTTCCACACTCGGAGCACATCCATCTATCGTTTTCGATATCGATAAGCTCGCCGTTGCAGATGGTGCACCTCTCCGGATTGAGGCTGAGGTTTATGCCCCTCTCCTGCACCTCTCTCAGCTGGTCGTCGATATGAGGGGATCTGATGAGAATGCATCTGACCCCAGACCGCTCGCAGAGCTCTGCCAGAGACCTGTCACGCGTGAGCAGCGTTCTCCTATCCCCTGCCTGCGCGACGAGATCCCCATCGCTCATCGACCTGGGATTCTCCACATCGTGCCCCGCAAGCCTGAGCCATCTTCCCAGGCGCATCAGCATGTGGTCCACCACAAACTCAGCCGTAGGGAGACCTCCGCAAGCACACCTAAGCGCAATATTACGTCTCTGCAACCATGTAACAGCCTGCACCAGATATATAGCCATCTGAATCAACCATTCTCCGGATGAGAAGGGTTGCATGGGGAATAACCGGTGGCGGCCAGCACCTGGCTGAGAGCGTGGAGGCGATGCGCAAGGTCGCAGCCCTGCATAGTGTATGCACATTTGTCTCGAGAGCTGGCGAGGAGGTCCTGCGCATGTACGGGCTGCTCGATAGACTCCACGAGATATCCAGAGGCAGCTACCTGGAGGAGGTCTTTCTGGAGAGCGAGTCCGGAAGCAGCTTTCCGATGACTGGAAGGCTCATGCTTGGAAGGTTTGACATGCTGCTGATCGCGCCTGCGACATCGAATACAGTGGCGAAGATCGCATGCGGGATCGCGGACACGATCGTCACAAACGCGGCTGCGCTGGCTGAGAAGGCGGAGGTGCCGGTGCTCGTGCTGCCTACTGATGTGAGGGAAGCGGTGACGAGAGCGCCGTATGCTGTGAACAGGGAGCTGTGCGAGGCATGCGAGATCTGTCCTCCGCAGAAAGCCTGCCCGCGGGGTGCCATCTCAGGAGATGAGATTCGCTCCATAGACCTGATGCTGTGCGATGGCTGTGGTACGTGTCTGCCTCTATGCAGCACCGGCGCAATAGATGCTGTGAGGATGAACGTCAGACGGAGAAGCATAGATATCAGGAACATCGAGATCCTCAGGGAGAGGGGCTACGTAATCCTTGAGTCGCCTGAGGAGATACCAGTGGCTGTTGAACGCGTGAAGATCAACAGGGGGATGCAGAGAACTGAATGATACGCCTGAAGTTTCGCAAAGCGATCTCAGCATTCACTGGCCCCACGTGGCACCAGTGGCACGTGGGTATCCTATTAGCAGGGAAACTCAACCATGCCCCTGCATATCATGCTCTGAGGCCATTTCAGATGCACTTCAGCAAATAATCAATACCATCAAATCGCTTCTATCCAGTATCTGATACTCAAAGACCGCCAGCGTTTCCGATAGTCATGTTTTTGTAGCATTGGTAATTAAACGCAAAAACATGGAAGGTGACATAACATGCCCTGTCTGCGACTACGCCACTGAGCACACTGTTTTACATGCGGGCAGGGATCTTGTGGTGAGGTGCGAGGCATGCGGCACTGTGCATTCGGTCACATCTCATCATGTGAGGATGACTCCTCTGAAGGTTATCGTGAGCTCTGGCTCGGAATCAAGGGTGTACCGTGTAAGTGTTCCTCACAACGATATGCTCTCGGTTGGCTCCGAGATAGTGGTCGATGATGGGCGGAGCGATGTTGTCGTTGCAGAGGTTACTGCGATAGAGGCAGACAGGAGGGTGAGCCACGCCACTGCAAAGGACGTTAGGTGCGTATGGGCAAGGGCTGTGGATGATGTTGTGGTCAAGATCTCTGTGTATAGAGCAGGCAGGACGAGATCGTTCAGGATAATGACCAAGGGAGACGAGGTTTTCTCAGTCGGTGATGTCAGAGAGGTCGAGGGTGTCAGGTACAGGATAGTGAAGATCAAGGGACGTGACGGAGGGTTTCCGGGGAGCTCCGAGGCCAGAGATATCGTTAGAGTATGGGGGCGGCAGCTTTGAGGAAGGAGAGGCTCATCGAGAGCCTCAGGAACTACGTGAGCGACAGGGTTGTGGAGGCGATGTCGAGGGTGCCCAGAGAGCTCTTCGTTCCTGAGGAGCTCAGGCCCATGGCATATGAGGACCGCCCTCTCCCCATAGGCTACGGCCAGACGATATCTGCGCCGCATATGGTGGCGATAATGTGCGACCTCCTCGATCTGCATGAGGGCATGAAGGTACTCGAGGTCGGAGGCGGCTGCGGGTACCATGCAGCTGTCATGGCGGAGCTGGTCGGCCCCTCAGGCCATGTCTACTCGGTGGAGCGCATTCCAGAGCTGGTAGAGGTGGCGCGGCGGAATCTTGAGAGAGCAGGATACAGAAATGTTAGCATGATCCTCGGAGATGGGACCCTGGGCTACAGCGAGCAGGCACCCTACGACAGGATAAGCGTCGCAGCATCCGCGCCGGATATACCCGAGCCGCTGAAGGAGCAGCTCAGGCCAGGCGGCAGAATGGTCATCCCTGTCGGCTCGTACTCACAGGACCTTCTGGTCGTTACAAAGAATCAGGAGATCAGGGTCGAGCGGGCGATGGGCGTCATATTCGTTCCGCTCATAGGGGAGTACGGCTTCAAGGATGCATTCTGGTAAGATGCGCATTCATGTTGGTGCTCTGCAATCACTGAGCATCTCAATGAATGCTGATTTTCCGATCTCCGGATCGCGTCTCAGGATGGCCAGCGATATGTCGCATGGCCGTCCTGAAATCAGGAAAGCTGCAAATGTTTTGCTGCATCCGGTTGCTGATGCCCTCTTGAGACGGTCTCTGATAAGATTCTGAGCACCACCTATCCCTGGCTCGGGTATCCGGGGATCGCTGCTGTGCCTGCTGCGATCCCGGTGTTCGTCTGTGCTGATGGCGCGGAGAGAGGCGAGTACGAGACGGGAACCGGTTGCCCTGTTGGGATCCCCACGATCGTCGGCGCTGCAGATACCGTGCCGAGCCAGACCTTGGCTGATACCTGGCTGAATATGTATCCTGGGGAAGCTGCTGTTATCACGTAATACCCTGATGGCAGATTCATGCCGTAGTAGCCGAGCATGTCAGTGTTTATGGTGAAGCTCCCGCCCTCACCACCGGAGATTATTACCCTCGCCCAGGGTACGCCGGCGCCGTTCTGGTCAACCACACGCCCGACCAGGCTGTAGGTCGTCGGATATCTCCCCGGATCGACGAGGACCGATGCGTTGTTCGTGAGAAGCCCGCCCACCCTCATGACGTAGAGATGGGACACGAGAAGATCTGCATGCGCTCCTGTTATCCTGTACCAGCCTGGCATCATGAGACCTGTCGAGTAGACCATCCTGCCGTTATCATACAGTAGCAGATTGCCTGGAACTGATATGCGCACCCACAGTATGATAGGGTCTCCGAGGATCACAGTTGCGCGGGTTGTGAGCATGCCGCCCTCCTGAACATAAAGAACGTTCGGCAGCCTCAGCTCGTCCTTTATGCTCAGCCCCTCTGCAATGGGATCGATCCTCTCGATAACCATCTGCTTTGAATCGAATGGTGCATACGGGTCCCACTCGGGTCGCTCCACAGCGAACGGGTTCAGGTAATCGGGCTCAACAGTTGTGACGGTCTGCTGCGGCGTGCTCCATGGCGTCAGCCAGTCAGGCTGCCTCGTTCCAGCAGCCCCGAAAGCCTGGCACGGGCATGCGATTAGATTGAGCAGAATCGCGAGCAGAACGATGTGCTTTACATGATCCATACTGACTCCCCAGCAGAGTACAGAATACTGGGAGATAAATATTGCGTGATCCACGGTCGCGCAGGAGCAGGCTCACCCCTGTGAGCCGGTGGATTGTTCACCCTGCAGAATAGAGGCAGGTCTGATGCTGGTCATGGGATTATCAGAGATCGCCACTCCGACGGTTCGACCACATATGATTACGTAATTTCAGCAATCGAACGCCTGGGGGCCGCATGTTTTGGGTGGTCTTGACCTCTCCGATCTGCATTCGAACTTATGGCATTCAGATGAGCCTCTTTCCGGCCAGACGTAGATGTATATGTAGTTCGACCAGTCGGTTGTGCAGTAGGCGAGTATATGCCATCCGACCTCATCGCCGTAGAACCATGTCGGGAACCAGCCGGTTGTCTTGTAGCCGAAGCCCTTCACGCTCGGTGAGCAGTAGTGTTTGGGGAAGGTGCCACATGGGGCCCATTCATACGACCAGTATTTGCCAGGGCGCCTGATGTTCGACCATAGCGGGAGCCACTCGCCCTGGACAACACCAGCTGCTGTGACGAGCTTGTTCGGCCACACCTGTATGTAGTATGCGTTGCATCCGCACCTCTCCTCCGGGCATCCGCAGGATGCCACCCTGGGGAATACAGGAGTGAGGCCTGCATAACATCCATCGTCTGAGCACTCCGGATAGATCCTGCTGGAGTCCGGAAGGATCAGCTGCTCCGTGTTCACATCAGGGGGCGTCGGTGCGCCCTGGACGCTGGATCCAGCGCTCGACTGGACGGACTGGATCACATTTGAGCTCTGGACGTTGGATACAGACTGTATTATGTTCGTGTTCGACTGTATCACAGAGGACGGCCAGACGTAGATGTATATGTAGTTCGACCAGCCGTTGCAGTAGTAGCTGATGATATGCCAGCCAGGAGCATCTCCGTAGAACCATCCGCGCTTGAACCCGGGCCACGACCATCCCCACCACCGGACCTTCGGGGCTGAGCTTGATGGGTACCATTCATACGTGTACAGGTTCCCCGCGGAGGCTATCTGCGCCCAGAGTGGCAGATATCCGCCAAGCCTGCAGCCGCCAACCGTTTTGAGCCCCGAGGATGTCTGCACGTAAAGCCTGTTCCCGGATGTTGATGAGCCCGGCCAGTACCAGACACCGCTGGGGTCGAATGAAAGGCCCGCCGGTGGTGTGGCTGAGCTGAAGTCGAGGCTGCCATCAGGCTGGAAGCTCTCAGCGCTCGGCTCCTGCAGCTTCAGATCCGTCGGGGTCATTCGCTCTGCGTAGGGCCCCTGCGCCTCTGGGGCTGCCGAAAACCCGCCGAGGATGTTCTCGAGGCTGCTCCACGGCTGCTGGTCTGGAAGCCGCGAGCCTGTTGATTGTGGTTGAGCTTGAGGGTACTGCGTGCTCTGCGGATAGCTCTGATCTCTAATCGCCGGTGGGCTATCGAGAGGTGTAAAATCGGAATAGCCCTGGACACCACCATCGCCTATGGCACCACAGGCGGTATTGATGAAGACAAGCACGATAAAGATGCAAACATAGAGCTTCAACATGACCCCGACCTTACATGCTACTCCAAAATGTTATGTGCACTTCATCTATATATATTTTGGGAGGGATCCAGCCAGTGAGCCCGGAAACCGCCGGCACCACGAGCCATGACAAAAAGTATTTAATTGATAATAATGACGATTTGTTGGGGTGATCATCATGTGCTCTGGTCCCGGCTTCAGCCTCATCAATGTGGGGGATGAGGAGCATATACTGGCGAAGGAATACACATGCCTGGACTGCGGCAACAGGTTCAAGGGACTGGGTGTCATACCATCCTGCCCGAGCTGCAAGTCCAGGAACGTGAAGCGCGTTAAGAAGCACTAAGTTTTGAGCGCGGTGCCGCCTCCACCACCTGCTCCCGGAAATGAGCACAGGTGCTTTCAAGCGCCTGCAATCCACGCGCACTTATGTGTGGTTATCTTCTGATGGGCGGGTTCATCCGCCCCTCTCCAGGATCTCGATGAGCCTGTCGACATCGTATCTCTGTATGAGGTTCAGAAGGCGATCCGTCTTGCTGTAGAAGTTTCTTATCCCGTTGATCCTCTCCCTGATCCGTGCTGCCTCCAGGCTCTCAGAGTCTGAAAGCGCTCTTTCAGCGCGATCGAGGGCCGCCATGATTGTGCTGATCTCCTTCTTGACGTGGTTCATCATCGCATTTCTGAGCATATCAGTATCCGTCACCGGTATGTATCTGTACCTCTTCTCCCCTGGAGTTATCACCCTCTTTGCAACGCCGATTCCCTCGAGAATGCCCATGTTCGTGCTCACTGTGGACTTGCTGTAACCTGTGAGCTCGACGAGATCATCAAGAGACAGCGGAGTCTCAGAGAGCATGAGAATTCCTCTCAGAACCCCAAGCGCATCGCTGTATCCCCTCATTCTCGCGATCTGCACACAAGCCTCTGTGATGTATCTTCTGATCTCCTCGATCTCTTCCCTGTTCGTGACTTTCTCTCCGGCCTGAAGGCCAGAGCTTCCTGCCTCATCGATCTGTTTCATCCAGTATCTCCACAGGCTCTACCCCTCAGTCCGAGGGTGAGTATGTTCAATGCAGCGTTGAGATCTCGATCCAGTCTGAGCCCGCATCGCGGGCATTCGTGGACTCGATCCTTCAGCGTTTTCGGTACGATGATACCACAACCTGAGCAGCGCTGAGACGTGTACCTGGAATCGACCAGTTCAACAGACTTACCGACCCTCGCAGCCTTGTAAGTTGTGTATTGAATCAATCGACCCCAGGAGTGATCCATTATGTGTTTCGCGAGGTTGTGGTTCTTTACCATGCCTTTTATGTTCAGGTTCTCAAATACTATGAGATCCGCCTTGTCCACGATCTTCTTAGAGATCTGATGCAGAAACTCGTCTCTGAGATTCCTGATCTTTCTGTGGATCCTGGCAACCTTGAGCTTCTGCTTGATCCAGTTCTTCGAGCCCTTGATCTTCCTGGAAAGTCTCCGTTGTGCCGCTGCTAGCTTCTTCTCCATCTGTACGAGATATCGCGGGTAGCTGAACGTCTCGCCAGTCGAGAGCGTCACAGCATGCTTCAGACCCACATCAACACCTACAGCAGTTCTTGGTTCCACCCTGGGCGGTTCCTCTCCTGTATCGACGGAGAAGATCGCGTACCATGCGCCGGTGCTGTCGCGCTTGATTGTACAGGTCTTGATTTTGCCCTCGATCTCTCGATGCTTGAAGATCCGTATGGCGCCAATACCAGACAAAATGAGCTTCGATCCCTCGATTTTGTAGCCGATACCGGCATCCGGATAGGTGAACGACTTGTACCATCCCCTGCCCTTGAATCGTGGATATCCTGGTTTCTCTCCGTTCTTAACCCGCCTGAAGAAGTTCTGAAACGCTTTGTCAACACGTCTGAGAACGTCCTGAAGTACATGGGCATATACAGCTCCGAGAGCTTGATTTTTCTTGCGGTTTGCTGATAGCTGATGCGCCATCTCATAGTATGTCAGATTGTAGCGGTCGTCCTCCCATGCCTCCTTCTTCGCTGCCAGAGCATCGTTGTAGAGCTGCCTGCAGGTCTCCAGCGTGTCCCCTAGCTTTTTGATCTGATCCTTAGTCGGATACAACCGGAACTTGTAGGCAGATCTCATCTCGATTGTTGCTCCTCCATATTGCGTACGGGCTTACTCCAAAGATTGGAGTTTGCGCCCTGTTACTCTCTATCAGGCAAGCCTGAGTCGGAAGCGTTAAATACTTTTCGTAAAGACTGCACGTTCTGTAATCTCCGTATATACTGAAATCATCACAGGTGAGGCCCATAGACGGAAAAGAGCGGCTTGGCTGCTGGATCGCAAGGAATCCTGAGATCATACTCATCGCTGCAGTCCTTCTCACGCTTCTGTCCCTGCATTATGCCCAGCAGATCGAGATGCATGGGATGAGGACAGAGGACTTTGTGGATAAGGGATCGATGCTATACCAGACCTATGAACACCTCTTCAAGGAGCGGTTCGCAACAGAGTCGATAACTGTGGTGATAGAGGGCGATGATGTAACAGCTCCTGATGTCCTGAAGGCCATGGACAGGCTTGCTGTTCACATGGAATCGGTGCCTGATGTCCTTTCTGTTGAGGGAATATCGCAGATCGTGAAGGGTGCTGCTGATAGGGAACTCGGAAGGAGATACATTCCAGATGAGCAGAGCCTGATAGACACGCTACTCCTCAAGGGGGATGCCAGGCTGCTACAGAACATACTTCCTGACAGAAGGCACACGATACTATCGATGGAGCTCCCGCTCACGCTCTCAGAGGAAGAACGCGAGGAGGTCCTGCACGAGACCGAGAGGGCTGTGGCCATGGCCGAGTTCCCTCCAGGTGTGGGCGTTACAGTTACAGGAAATGCAGCGCTTGGCGTGGCCATTAAGAATGAGATGTCCAAGAGTAACGCGAGCCTGCTTGTCGCATCTGGGGTCCTCATGATCCTGGCGCTTCTTCTCGTCTTCAGGCATGTCAACTTGCCGCTCCTGCCCCTCCCGGTCGTCTTTCTGGGCATAGTCTGGACGTTCGGGATAATGGGGCTGCTTCACATCCCGATGACGATGATATCGATGTCAGCCTTTCCGATACTCATCGGCATCGGCATCGATTATGCGATACAGTTCCACAACAGGATCGAGGAGGAGTTCTCCAAGGGAGGATCTATTAAAAAGGCTGTTGTAGAGACGGTGGCCCATACCGCGCCAGCTGTCCTGATAGCGCTGGCGATAACAGCAGCCGGATTCTTCTCGCTCTTCACATCAAGCGTGCCCATGATACGGGAGTTCGGTGTTCTCTGCCTCATAGGGCTCATAATGTGTTTTCTATCAGCGCTCTTTGTTGGAATAACAGTGCTCTACGCGGCGGAGAGGAACGGAAACAACAGGAAGAACAGGGCAAATAAGAGGGCAGAGGGCGCATCTGAGAGCGCCGTCACTGAGACGGCCATCGGCAGAGCTGTCAGATCAGCCGTTAAATTTTCGCTGAGGCGTGGGGTTCTGATACTCCTCCTCGCCCTAGCTCTATCGCTTGCAGGAGTTTACTCCGATACCATGGTTCCTGTGGATACGGATTTCAAGAACTATATGCCACAGGACCTGCCCCCTCTGGTCCAGTTCAGACACCTGGTCGATATATTCGGGGGGAGCGATGAGCTCAACATAATCGTGCAGGGAGATGACGTAACGGATCCGAAGATACTGGAATGGATGAACAACTTCGGAGATTACATCACAGAGTCGAGGCAGCAGGTGTATTACGTTAACAGCGTTGCTGGATATATGAGAATGCTGAACAACGGTTCGATTCCAGAGGACGCGACCTCAGCAAGATATCTGCTCAGCCTCATGCCGTCTTCGATGAGAGACAGGTACATCGACGGGCATGATACAGCTGTTATGGACATAAACATAGGCAACGCGCTGCGTGACCTTGGTGAGGAGGGGGTCGACCGGCTTATAAAAGAGATGTACAAGGATGTCGAGTGGTTCGGTGTGCCTCCTGGAATCACTGTCGTGATAACAGGCAACCTGGTTGTGATGACGACGGTGATCGAGGCGCTCACGACCGGAAGGACAGAGATGACTTTATTCGGGCTGGTTGTGATATTCTTCATCCTGCTTCTGATTTACAGGGATCTGATAAAGGCGATTGTGCCGGTCCTGCCGATGCTCGTGGTCATAGGCTGGATGGGCGGGGTGATGTACATCACCGGCATGAAGTACACACCGCTGACCGCGACGCTTGGCGCCCTGATCCTGGGCGTGGGTTCAGAGTACTCCATACTCATGATGGAGAGGTTCTATGAAGAGCTCGATAGGTTCAATGATATCGATCAGGCCATATCGAGGGCGTCGTCAAGCATAGGCTCAGCGCTTGTTGCATCCGGCCTGACCACAGTCTTCGGCTTCGGCGCTCTCATAACATCTCCATTCGTCATAACCAACAACTTCGGCACGGTGACCGTGCTGGCTGTGATATTCGCGCTTATCACAACATTCACAGTATTTCCCGTGCTCCTCGTTCAGCTTGAAAGAGGGCGGGAGAGGATCCAGAGGCTGAATGTGATACTGATCGATGCAGTTAAAAGATGCGCAGGTGCTGTTTGATGAGATACGAATTGATAATGCTGTTGATCCTTGTTGCTCCAGCAATGGGTCAGAGCAACTACATCCCTCCTGTGATAGAGGGTGAGAACTACTGGAACATGTATGGATCCCCAAACCTGACCGCTGCGATAAGCGGCACGAACGAGTTCGACAGGGGGGATACGGTCACGCTATACATCGACCTCATTAACTACGGCAGGTTCATGAGCTTCGAGAAGGACAAGACCGCATACACTCCAATGGAGATGGCGCTTGCGGCCAAAGAGCAGGAGCTGGAGCAGGCCAAGACCACTGCCATAGGAATAGTTGCGACTCTGGTATCGGAGAGCGACCAGATCGAGGTCAAGTCCGGAGATCAGGTTGTGGAGTCTCTCAAATCCGGTGACAAAACAAAGAATCCGCTCAAATTCACGGTGAAGATTGCGAAGCATGCGCCAGCAGGCGTGTATCCGCTCAGGCTCAACCTGAAGTATGACTACCAGTACAATGTCCAGGTCGATGCGAACAAGTTCGATTCAGCTACAAACAACCTCATAGGGTTCAGGGCAGCTTACTGGTACCAGAAGGCGAATCAAACGGTGGTAGTGCCGATCATCGTGAAAAAGAAAGCGGACTTCGAGATAACCGATGTCAGAGGAGTCCTCAGGGCCGGAGCAAAGAAGGAGGAGCTTCAGGTGACATACAGGAACATCGGAGAGGAGGGCGTGAGCGACGCCATCGCCAGGCTGAGCATATTCAAGCCGTTCTCGTCGACAGATGATCAGGCGTACATCGGTAATCTCGGGCCGGGCGAGGAGGCGACCGTGGTATTCCGGCTGGATGTGGACTCGGATGCAACCCCCAAGGAGTACGGAATCAACAGCGAGATCAAGTACACCGATGTGCGAGGGGACACTGTGATCTCAGAGAGCATGAAGATCCCCGTCAGGGTTGAGCCTGCATCCAGATCGATGATGCTCCCGGCGCTTGCGGTCCTGGTGGTCCTGGGCGGCGCAGGCGCTTACATCTACAGGAGGAGATCGAACAGATCCTGAGGTTCAGCATGGCGCTCAAGCAGTGCATAGTTGTCAGGGATGATCTGAAGCTCTCCACAGGAAAGCTCGCGGTCCAGGTGGCGCACGCCTCGATAATGGCCATGGAGCTCGCAAGAAAGGAGATCGTAGAGCAGTGGAAGGAGGAGGGGATGAGGAAGATCGCTCTCAGAGGCAGAGATGAGGAGCACCTCTTCAGGCTGAAGTCAGAGGCAGAATCCCTGGGGATACCGGCCGCCATCGTCAGGGATGCAGGCCTCACAGAGATACCTCCCGGAACCGTGACAGCCCTTGGCCTCGGCCCGGCCCCGGATGAGCTAATGGACAGGGTGACCGGCAGGCTCAGCCTGCTCTGAGGGCCGGAGATGTTCAAAGAGAACAGCGGGCGCTGGGCTGGATGTGAACCACTCCAGCGCTCTGAAGAGCAGGGCTTTCAGCATCTTTATCCATGCTCATACCGGTGATCCGGCGGACCGGTAATCTTGGAGAAAGTGACTGAGTCTATTGCAATTGATCAAAGTTACCAGAGTTTGCCTATCCGACGATCCGACCGCATGAGCCTTCTCACATTTTCGCGGACAGCCTGCAGCTTTCCCCAGTGGTTCAGGTACCTTATGCAGATGTACTGAGCCATGTGCTGATCGAACTCACGAATGGAATCGGAAGTTTGATCTCCATGAGCATCTCCTGATTGCCTATGAGACGCGATCTCATGGAGATACTCGTATGCCCCGTTTGCAGGGGAGATCTCGAGCTCGAGGTCTTCGAGGAGAATGAGAGGGAGATACTTACAGGAAAACTCACGTGCAGATCCTGCGGCGAGGTGTATCCGATAGAAGAGGGAATACCGAACATGCTGCCGCCGGAGCTTCGCGAGAAGTGTTAATACACTAGAGAAATATTTATAAAATATGATTGCATCTTTATCCTGGATGGAGTACGTGATCAGGATAAACGACAGCGCAGGAGAGGGCGATCCGGAACCGATATTCTTAAGGCTGCCTCCAGGCGGCAGCGACGAGATACGCCTCCGGGTCGTCAACCTCGGCGAGCCCACCAACCTGGCTGTTAAAACGGATCAGAGCATCACACGTTACGTAAAACCGGAGAAGATGAATCATTACATAGTGCTCGAGGAGACTATCCCGATATCGGTCAGGATGCCGGAGAGCGCCGAGACTGTGAGCGGAGATCTGCTGCTCATCACGGACATCACCACAAAAAGGATTCCGGTGAGACTGGAGGCTGAAGGGATGTACGGAGAGGACAGCGAGGATGCGGATGAGGATTTGAGCGAGAACTTGAGCCGTGATGATTACAGTGACGGATACGATTCTGAAGCCGGTCAACCTCGTTCATCATCAGAAGATCCACGTGATGATTACGGTGATGAAGATAACCGGAGTGATGCTGGTTACCACAAAAGCGATCGGTACTACCGCCACGACTCCTGGACCGGTGCTCGCGAGGGCGAGAGCATTGATAGATACGAGCCTCATCCCCTTTATGACATGTACACCGCGAATCTGATACCGGTCGCCCTGATCCTGGCAACAACCATCGTGCTCATGGTGCTTACCTTCCACACCAGAACTCTGCCGCTGTTCCCTGGAGCGCTCGCCACATCCATGATGATCGTCAGCCTTATCATCTATGGTACAGCTACAATGCTGAGATCTTAGCTCTGGATGAGAGTGATCTGTTTGAGGTACATCGTGGTCACCGGCGGGGTGATGAGCGGGCTCGGCAAGGGCATAACCGCAGCCTCGATAGGCAGGCTGCTGATGAACAAGGGATACAGGGTCACGGCCATAAAGATAGACCCATACATCAATATAGACGCAGGGCTCATGAGCCCGTTCCAGCATGGTGAGGTCTACGTGCTCAAGGACGGCGGCGAGGTGGACCTCGACCTCGGCAACTACGAGCGCTTTCTCGACATAGAGCTCACAAGAGATCACAATATCACAACCGGAAAGGTCTACAGCACGGTCATCGAGAAGGAGCGGCGCGGCGAGTATCTGGGAAAGACCGTCCAGATCATACCACACATAACAGATGAGATAAAGAGGAGAATACGCCAGGTATCGAGGACCGGAGGAAGCGAGATCTGTCTCATCGAGGTCGGCGGAACCGTTGGCGACATAGAGTCGATGCCGTTCCTGGAGGCGATGAGGCAGCTCAAATACGAGGAGTCTGGCAACATATTCTTCGTCCACGTGACGCTCGCGCCGATGACCTCTGATGGCGAGCAGAAGACGAAGCCGACGCAGCACAGCGTCAAGGAGATGCGCGAGCTCGGGCTTCAGCCGGACATGATAGTGGTGAGGTGCAAGAAGCCGCTGCTTCCTGAGACGAAGGCGAAGATCGCGCACTTCTGCGATGTCCCAATAGAGGCTGTGATCAGCGGGCATGATTCTGATGACATCTACAGGGTACCGCTCCAGCTCGAGGCCGAGGGTCTCACGAGGTACATAATGAAGGCCATGCGGCTGTTCCCGCTGGAGGAGCGGAGGGACTGGTACGATCTCGTCCAGAGAATGGATGCTGTCAGGGATAAGGTCAGCATGGCCCTTGTTGGAAAGTACACATCCGGATCGCAGTGCACGGATCCGATGAAGGATGCGTACCTCTCGATACGCGAGGCTCTGAAGCACGCGGGCATCGAGGCAGGGGCGATGCCGGAGATCTCCTGGATAGATGCCGAGGATCTCGAGAGGATCCAGCCTGAGAAGATGCTGAGGGACTTCGACGGCATACTGGTTCCGGGAGGATTCGGAGTTCGCGGCACAGAGGGCAAGATGAACGCCATAAGGTACGCCAGGGAAAACGGGATACCGTACCTGGGGATATGCTTCGGAATGCAGCTCGCAGTCATAGAGTTCGCCCGGAACGTCTGCGGTCTCGAGGGCGCTTCGAGCACCGAGTTCGGCGATACGCCGCATCCCGTCATCGCGCTGCTCCCAGAGCAGGAGAAGGTCAGGCAGATGGGGGCGACGATGCGGCTGGGCAACTATCCAGCGCATCTCCTCGAGGGCACCCTCGCCCACAGGATCTACGGCACCACGGAGATCGTGGAGCGGCACAGGCACAGGTATGAGGTGAATCCAGCATACATAGAGATACTCGAGAAGAACGGGCTTCTATTCTCCGGAAGGAACGGGGATCTGATGGAGATCATGGAGATCCCGGGACATCCGTTCTTCTTCGCATGCCAGTTCCACCCTGAGATGAGGTCGAGACCGGGCAGGCCATCGCCTCCGTTCCTGGCGTTCGTCGAGGCGATGAAGGCGCAGCGGCTCAGGAAAACAACCGGATCGACGTGCACGCTCGAACTGACCTCATAGAAAACGCTCATGACGCAGGGTCAGATATGTGGATGATCCGGTGCCATTTTCGTAAGCGTTACCTTCGGGTGACTTTTTTCCAGACATTGAAGGAGGGCTTTCTGCACTTCGATCACCCTCGACTACATCGAGCGGCTTCGACCATGTCGGAGCACGTCGAAGCCCTTGACTCCGTCGAGGGCTTCATAGATCTGGCAGTCCAGCACGCCTGAGCCTATCAGAGACTCTTCTCCATGTACGGCGCGTTCAGCTTGTAGCCCAGAGAGGCGTAGTAGCCCCTGACGCCTATGCCGCTCGTGACCGAGATCCTGTCGTAGCCCTGATCCCTTGCAAGCTCCTCAGCGATCTCGACAAGCCTCGCGCCGATACCGCGGTGCTGCCATCCGCCCCTCCTGCCGAGGGGCACGAGCGGGCCGTAGACATGCAGCTCCCTGATCCTGGCCTCAGCACCCAGCCTCAGCCTCAGGAATCCGACGAGTGTGTCGTCCACGGTATCAAACGATATGAAGTGCTCCCTCGCTCCGCATGCATCATAGCTCTCGATGTTCAATGTGATATCCCCCTCGGATATCCCGCGAAGCCCGGCCTCTCTGCACCTTATGCACCTGCATCTCAATCCGCGATCCTCGAGCCTCTTCCTTGCGAGCTGCCTGAGGTTGCTCTTCCTGACACCAGCAGCTATGAGGTGCGCAGGTATGTCCCTCTGCACGCGCTGGAGCCGCGTGTACCTTGGGAGGAGCTCCTTGATTCGTGAGATCAGCTCAGCTGCCTCATCATCGGAAAGCGGCTCGTAATCGCCACGCAGCCACATCCTGTGGAGCTCGGTCCCCTCGATAACAAGCGTTGGGTATATCTTGAGGTAATCCGGCCGGTAATCGCTGCTCTCGAAAAGCTCCCTGAACATCCTGAGATCCATCTCAGGGCTTGATCCCGGAAGTCCGGGCATCATGTGGAACCCGACCTTCAGGCCAGCCTCTCGCAGCAACCGGTTTGCCATGATGGTATCCTTCACAGAGTGACCTCTCCTGATCGCGCTGAGAACATCATCGTAGATGCTCTGCACCCCGAGCTCGACCTTTGTCCCGCCGAGGAGAAGCATGTTTTTAATGTGATCGCTCCGGCACCAGTCAGGCCTGGTCTCGAAGGTTATGCCGACGTTCCTCACGGATGCGCTGCTGTTCGCATCAGCAACCTCCCTGAAGGACCTCCAGCGTGCGCTGATCACCGTATCAGGGTAATCGTTCATCGCCTCCAGGCATCTCTTCACAAACCAGCACTGGTAACCCAGCGGCCTGGATGTTATGGTCCCTCCCATGAGGATGAGCTCTGCCTTGTCCACGGGATGGCCTATCTCCGAGAGCTGTCTCAGCCTCGCAGCCACCTGAGCGTACGGATCGAAGCCGTGCTGCACCGCTCTGAGCGCTGCCGGCTCCCGCCCCGTGTAGCTCTGTGGGGAGCACCTCCCCTCAAGAACGCCCCCGGGGCAGGGGACGCAGATGCCATGCGGGCAGCGCGCAGGGCTCGTCATGACAGCGATCACAGCGACCCCTGAGAGGGTGCGGGTCGGCTTTTTAATCAGCAGCTTCAATCGCTCCCTCTCATCTTCCCTGGCGGCGGCGAGTATCTCCGGGTTGCCCGGTATCTCCGAGAGATTCAGACTGGCTGCAAGCGCCCTCTTCGCCTTTTCGAGATCCTCCTCGCTCCTTATCGCACCAGCTGCAATCGCCTCCACGATATCCCTGAGATCTCTGTACATCTGCCTCTATCATACCTCCCAGCGCGCATTTGGCGGCATCCTGCCAGGAGATGAGGGTGATTCTGCGGGCCAGCCGAGGGAGATTATGGCGACAGGCACCACACCCTCCTCGATGCTCAGGATATCCCTCACCATCCCATCATCGAACGCGCCGTTCCAGCAGGCACCCAGGCCCATTGCATGCGCTGCAAGCAGCATGCACATCACAGCAGCATCAGCATCCTGGATCGCATAGAGGCTGCCCCTGTCGCCATAACGCCTGCTGGATCTCCTCACATCAGCACAGACGACGATGTCCACAGGCGCGGAGGATATGTGGCTCTGGCCGTATGCTGCCAGGGCGAGCGCCTTCCTGAGATCCTGGCGCATCACAACCACGTACCTCCTGGACTGAAGGTTGCCTGCAGATGGCGCCAGCTCAGCCGCCTGGAGCAGCCTCTCCACGATCTCCCGGGATACAGGTTTCTCCTGGTATGCCCTGATCGATCTCCTTCCTTCAAGCGCATCGAACAAGTCCATGAATCCATGTTTAACAATCAGTTAATTTAGATTTGCTCTCTCACCAGTGTGTGACAAGATTACAGAACCCACAGCACTTCGCACGAGATCGGTCGATGTGATGCCGATGGATGCTGCTGGGAGTTATCCTTCACAGTTCGAGCCCCAGCGAAAGCCCGCGATCTGGACCTTCAAATATCTATCATTTATTCACATGCGATCCTCACGCCGCATGGCACAAAAATCGTAAATATATTGAGCGTGGTTCAGCCAGAAAGGAGGCTTGTATGGATTTAGAGGAGTTCATCAGGAAGATAGACAGGCGGCAGATGGTCGTAGTTCCAGCTGCCGTATTGGCTTTATCTATCATTATTCTGGCCGCCACGTATTTCACCACAGGATCACCGGTCAGAATGGGGATCGAGTTCACAGGTGGCACGCTCATAACAGTGCCCGCTGACGAGCCTGAGTCGCAGGTCCTGAGCAAGCTTGAGGGTTATGATATCTCCGAGCTGAGGAGGGTTGGAAGCAGGTACTACATCCAGCTCCCTCCGATGGGGTCTGAGGACTACAAGAGCCTTGCGCGGACGGTGAATGAGCAGTTCCCTGATGCTGAGATCAGATACATAGGGCCTGTGTACAGCAAGCAGCTCCAGAGCGATGCTCCGAGGTACCTTCTGATGTCCTTCATTCTCATGGCTCTGGTGGTCTTTTTCGTGTTCAGGCAGCCGGTCGTCTCCGGTATCGTCGTGCTCTGCGCCCTTGCGGACATAGTAATAGCTGCAGGGATGATGACCGCTGTGGGCGTTAAGCTCTCCCTTGGCACGGTCGCAGCCCTTCTGATGCTCATAGGCTACTCTGTGGATACAGACATACTGCTAACTGTGAGGGTTCTCAGGAGAAAGGGTCCCTTAAATGAGAAGGTGCTCGGGGCGATGAGGACAGGGCTGATAATGACATCCACAACCCTGTCTGCGGTAATCGTGCTGATCCTAGTATCGAGCATAATATATCTGGTATCCCCCACCTTCACAAAGATCGATGTGATCTCCGACATATCCGTGGTGCTCTTCTTCGGCCTCCTTGCGGATATGATGAACACCTGGATAACAAACGTCCAGGCCTTGCGGTGGTACGTACAGCGGAATCCAAAGCTGGCCAGGGGTGGTAAGAGATGAGCCTCGCAGGCAGCATTTCGAAAGATCCTAGAGTTGTCATTTACATCGCAGCTGTAGCTCTCGCTCTGATCTTCATACTCACTCCGATACCCGGATATCTGGGCATGAACTCAGGCCTCAAGTACGGCCTGGATCTGGAGGGCGGCTCGTGGCTCCAGCTGGAGCTGGAGGGGGCGATCGTCCAGCTCGACGTCGATCCAGTTAAGATCCTGGAGAGGGAGTTCCAGGGCGTCTGGGTCGTGGAGGATGTCTCGAGGAGAGGCGACAGTTACGTAATAACGATAGACGGGAAGGTTCCGGAGACTCTGCCTGATGATCTCGGCTATCCCGGATCAAAGGTGCTGGTGAGGGACAACACGACCAGAATCACTGTGCCTGCATCCCCTGAAGGCGTTGTTGTGAACTACCTCAAAACACGTCTCGACTCAGATGTGAGAATCGTCGGGCTTGAGCCGGTTCGATACGAGATAAGGTCGAATGTGACAAGAGAGCAGCTCGACTCGATTCTATCCGAGGTCAGCGGCAGGGTTGCTCCCGGAGAGGAGGCGTTCATCAGCGGCCTCACGCCCGAGACGGTCGATGAGACCAAGGAGGTTCTGGACAAGAAGCTCAACCGCCTCGGGCTCAAGGATATAAAAGTTAGAGTCGTCGATAACAGGTTCATAACAATAGATCTCGCAGGCGTCAATGTCTCAACCGCGGAAGAGGTCGTCGGCAAGCCGGGAAAGTTCGAGATCAGAATCCAGGTGGGTCCGAACGAGACCAGGCATGTTGTGTATGGAGATGCTGTCCAGTCCGTGGAGCTTCCCAGGGGAGACCAGAGCGGTATGTGGGGTGTGCCCTTCACGCTCTCAGAGGAGGGTGCTCTCACATTCCAGCGTATAGCCAAAGAGGTCGGAGCCACCAGGAATCCGAAGGCGCACGAGGTCTCCATGTACCTGGACAAGGATGAGATCTTCAGCGCTCCTCTTGCTCCTGAGCTCGCATCCGCTCTCGATAAAGCGCCCATGAGAAGCCTGGTCGCAGAGGTCGGCGCAGGCGACGCAGGATCGAGGAAGGCCAAGGAGCTGTACATTCACCTCAGGGAGGGCGCGCTGCCCGTGAACGTCAAGATCATAGGCTCCGGGCAGGTTGATGCTGCTCTGGGATCTCAGTTCAAGTTCCAGGTGGCCCTCGCTGGGATCCTCGCGATACTTGCCGTGGGTCTTCTGGTCTTCTACAGATACAGAGAGAGGAGGATAGTGCTGCCTATCGTATGCACATCATTCAGCGAGGTCATCCTCATGCTCGGCGTATGGTCGGCAGCCGGCTGGCAGCTCGATCTCGCGAGCATCGCCGGAATAATAATGGTGATAGGCACAGGCGTGGATCACCTCTTCATAATAACAGATGAGCTCCTGCATGGAGAGAGGGTCACAGAGAGGAACGAGCAGGAGGCGAAGGGTGTTCTGCTCACAGGCAAGATATACCTCGCCAGGCTCTCCAGGGCGTTCTACATCATCCTGGGAGCGGCTGCGACCACCATCGCCGCGATGATTCCTCTGCTCTGGATGGGGTTCGGCGCGCTCATGGGCTTCGCCCTGATCACCATAATCGGTGTTCTGATCGGCGTGGGCATCGCAAGGCCTGCGTACGGCAGGATAATCGGCTACATCCTGGGAGAGGTCGCGTAGACAGGCGGCGCAACCCTCTTTCTATTTTTCTTTCAGCTGTGTCTTCTTTGCGATCTGGCTTTAATGGAGAGGCGAAACAAGCAAGATGAAGGTTCAGGCATCAGCTGTGCTCTCTGGGTCGATAGACCTTCTGGCCTTCCTGATGCTCTCGACTGAATGTGATTCGCATGAGAAAGATCGATCCGAAGCTGATGATGAGAGCAGTGTGGCAGCTGCGTGTGAGGCGCAGGCCATTTGTTCTCTCCCACACCGTGAATACAGCCTGCAACCTCAGATGCAGCTTCTGCCCTCACTGGCGCAGGCGCGGCCGCGAGATGAGTCTGGAAGAGATCATGGAGATGCTAGATGAAGCAGCGCGATTCGGCATAGGAGCATACAATGCGTGGGCTACTGAGCCTCTGCTGCGTGATGACATCGACGAGATCCTGAGGCACGCGAGATCCCTGGGAATGGTGACGTCACTGGTGACGAACGGCATTCTGCTGAGCGAGAGGATGAACGATCTGGAGAGCCTCAACTATCTTACAGTCTCTGTGGACGGGATCGAGAGTCTGAGGGAGATAAGGGGCATCGGTCTCAACGAGATCTTGGATGGCATCGTGGAGGCCAGGAGGAGGGGCATCGAGGTCCTGATGAACTGCGTGATCAGCGATAAAAACCTCGGAGAGCTTGCGCCTCTTGTGAAGCTGGCTGAGAAGATCGATGCATGGATCTCGTTCGAGCCGCTCCACGAGTTTGATGAAGCAGAGTGCGATGATCTGAGAATCAGAGATCGGGAGCGCTACAGATCAGCGATCGGGGAGCTGATCGATCTGAAATCAAGAGGCTCCCCGATCATAAACTCAATCACGTACCTCAGGATGATACAGCAGAGAGCGCCGGAGTTCAGATGCCATGCATCTGATCTTATACTCCATGTATCAGCGGACGGAATTGTTTATGCATGCCGCGTCCACGACGAGCCTTTGGGCCATGTATCCAGTGGCATATCGAACGTCTGGCGCGAGTCTCGCGAGATGCGGAGGAGGATATCGGAAGGGTGCAGGGGATGCCTTTTCTTCGGCTACGTCGAGAACAGCCTGCTCTACGATATGGTCCCTGAGGTCGTGATGCACTACGAGTGGATGTAGGGCGCCGGCGCAACATGCTTGTTTTTCCAATAGCTACAGGAGTTTTGTTACAGAAGTGCTGTCAAGCCGCAAAGCTGTTACATGCAGTCTGCGTGTGGGGTGATTAGCCGAGAGCAACTCTGGATTTACCGCCCCTGAGCATTACTGGATGGCTTTCATCTAGACTGGCCCTAGCCCTTCCCAGAAGATCTCTTATAACCGGTGATGAATCTCAGTTCATGCGTGTTGGAGTGATCACCAGAGGCAAGTACGGAGAGCGGCTCATAGACACTATACTGACGCACACAGACTTCGATGTGGTGCATGCATCTGTGCCTGAGCTGCTGCCTGGATTCATAGAGGACCCGGATGAGTTCCTCAGGAGCATTGACCTGAACGAGGATGTCTTCAGCGCGGATCTGATCATAATGTACACACTGCATCCGGATCTGACGCCAGCGATTGCGAGAATGGCCGGTGAGCGCGGGGTGAAGGCGCTTCTGATTCCCGGAGGCATCGGAAGGGCTGGCTCGGTAGAGGAGCTGCGCAGCATCTCTGAGAGGTACAACATCTACATAGAGGTGGATGAGATCTGCTGCACCCTCGAGAAGGTCGGGGTGGACGCTGTGGACGAGTTCGCAGAGCGCCTCGGAAGACCGGAGCTGAGGGTCGAGCTGAACAGCGGCAGGATCAGCAGCGTGGATGTGATTCGGGGATCTCCATGCGGCAGCACATGGCATGTCGCCCGCGAGCTCATCGGAAAGAGCGCCGCTGAGGCGCCATCTCTCGCAGGCCTGGCATGCCAGCAGTACCCATGCAGGGCTGTGCGCGGCACACCTGGCGGTATCCACACATCCGGGGATCTGCACAAGAGCGCTATGGAGCGAGCTTTGGGATTGAGATCAGAGCTCACCCTTCCAAAACAGTCAAAGCCGATCAGGATAAGGGGTGGCGTTGTTGAGACGTCCTGATGTCGTGGAGGCGACCGAAGCTGTTGTATCCAAAGCGCAGGTCTCCCTGCCCAGGTGGGTCGTTCGCTCAATAGAAAGTGCCCTTCGCAGGGAGAGAAGCGAGATAGCGAGGTACCATCTGGAGGCGATACTGAACAACATACGAATCGCGGAATCTGATGCACGCCCGATGTGCCAGGACACAGGCCTTCCCGTCTTTCACGTGGAGATCGGAAAGGGGTGTTCACTGGACTTCGATCTCCGGGAGGCGATCGCTGAGGGTGTGAGGAGAGCAACGAGAAAGGGCATGCTGAGACCGAATGTGGTGGATCCTCTGAGCAGGTCGAACACAGGAGATAACACAGGCCCTGGCATGCCGTATCTCATTGTGGACCGCGTCACAGGGGATTCGCTCAGGATAACTGCGTTCCCCAAGGGGGCCGGCTCTGAGAACATGAGCTTTCTGGGAATGCTGAATCCAGCGGACGATCCGTTTGAGTACATTTTGGACAACCTCGCGGAGAGGGTATCGAATGCATGCCCACCGGTGTTCGTCGGAGTGGGGATCGGCGGGACGTTCGACCAGGCCGCGGCTCTCGCGAAGCGCGCTGTCATGTGTCTTCCAGGAGAAAGCGAGGAGGAGCTGCTGCTTCTCGAGAGAATCAACTATCTCGGGATAGGTCCGATGGGCCTTGGCGGGGACACCACAGCTCTGGGCGTCAAAATAGAGAAGGCGTTCTGCCACACAGCATCACTGCCTGTGGCTGTCAACCTCCAGTGCTGGGCGAACAGAAGGGCAACTGTCACTCTTACGGAGGAAGGATGGAGCATAGAGTGAGATCGCCCCTCTCGGAGAGGGATGTATCAAAGCTCTCGGCCGGAGACATCGTGTGGCTGAGCGGTACCATCTATACAGCGAGAGATAAGGCACACCAGAGGCTTCAGGAAGTGGATTTCGACCTTAAGGGCGGGGTGATATACCACTGCGGACCGCTCATAAGAGACAAGGCTGTTGTATCCGCAGGTCCGACGAGCAGCGTGCGGCTGGCGCGCTACCTTCCACAGGTTCTGGATCTGGGGGTGAGATGCATCATAGGAAAGGGCGGGATGCCCGGAGCTGCGGAGCTTCTGAGAGGGAGGGCTGTCTACCTCGCCTACCCGGGAGGATGCGGTGCTGCAGCCGCGAGATCCCTGAGCGTCCGCGATGTCTGTCTCCCAGAGCTCGGAATGGCAGAGGCTGTCTGGAGGCTCGAGGCCACAGACCTCGGCCCGATGGTCGTGGCGATGGACTCCCACGGAAGGGATCTGTACGGAGAGGTGAGAGAATACGCAAGGAGGCACCTGAAACGCTGAGGGCCGCTGCATCGGATCTGAGGTACCTCCTGAACAGAGGCTACCCGCCAGGCCCTGCGGTGAGGTTCGTGGCCGATCACTATTACATCGATAAGGATTACAGAAACATCCTCTCCAGGGCTGTGCTATCAGACGATGTTGCACAAACAAGGAGACAGAAGGCGATCGGCCTCGAGGATCTCAGAGGGGGAGAGCTGCACATCGATGGGTACAATGTGCTGATCACCATCGAGAGCGTCATCACCGGTGAGGATATCTTTCTCTGTGACGATGGATTCATCAGAGATATGCGCTGTCTGTTCAGGAAATACCGGCGATCCGAGGCCACGGATGAGGCGGTTCAGCTCATGATCAATGTGATATCAGGAGCCAGGCCGTCCGGGATCCTCCTGCTCCTGGACAAGCAGATAAGCAGGTCTGGTGAGCTCGCATCTGATATATGCGAGGCGTTCTCAGCAGCGGGGGTTCCTGGCACCGCGAGAACAGCAAGGGATGTGGACAGGGCTCTTAAGAATTCCTCCGCGGTTGTGGCCACAAGCGATGGCATCATCATAGATCACGTCTCCAGCGCGCTGGACATCCCTGCGCTGATAGCAAGGAGGATGATGGTGGAGCCGATCAGGATATGAGAGCTCCAGCTCTCACACGCTCTCGTCAGCACTCCGCGGCCTGAGGACCTGAGCTTCCTATGCCGCTACCCCAGGAGGATCTATGCGAACCAGTAGACGCCGCCACCCATCTCATCCGCGCTCTTTCCTGTACATCCACATCGCACCGAGGACCTCCGCGGCCTGCTCCGGTGTGGAGTATACAGGAATGCCGGCGCGCTCCATTTTTATCGTGTCGTCGATCACGAACTCCTTGGATGCAACGACCGCCAGTATGGGCCTTCCTCTGTAGTCGATGGATCTGAGCGTATCGATGTATGCTCCAAGCATCTCTGTCTGTATGACCACTATAAAGCTGCCAACGTCCTCGCTCCTCACAGCGATCTCTATTGTCCTCCTGACCTGCTCAGGTGTCTGGTCGAATGTGAAGTCAACGGGATTCATGCCTGAGACATATCTGGGCAGCACCCTGCGCAGCTCGTCCTTCAGCTCAGGGGAGAGCTCGGCCAGACGCATGCCGTTCATGGATATGGCATCCGCCGCCGCAACGCCCAGGGAGCCGGCGTAGGAGATCACGAACACTCCGTCGTTCACGGGCAGGGGCTGCTTCGAGAAGGCCCTGGCGAGCGCGAACATGTGGTCGTTGTCTCTCGCCCGAATGAGCCCGGCCTGCCTGAAGACCGCGCTGTATATCAGGTCGTTTCCTGCAAGTGATGCTGTGTGTGAGGAGACCGCCCTCTTTCCGGCCTCGGTCCTGCCGGTCTTAAGAACCACAACCGGCTTCCGCCTCGAGACCTCCCTCGCGACATCTATGAACCGCCTGCCTCCCTTGACGTCCTCCAGGTACATGCATACAACCTTTATGTTATCATCCATGCCGATGGCCTCGAGCATGTCGGTCTCATTGAGGTCAAGCTTGTTCCCTATCGTCGCGATAATCCCGAAGTCCAGAACCCTCCTCAGACCCCAGAGGTAGCCTGCAGCATAAACTCCAGCCTGGGCTATGAGCCCCACGTTCCCACGGTTGAGCTCCTCGACGACCCCTATCGATTCAACCACGCCGCAGTTTGTGTTTATGATCCCGGAGCAGTTTGGTCCAAGAAGCCTGCATCCGTGCCTCCGCACTATGGACAGAATCTCCCTCTCTATCCTCCTGCCCTCCTCGCCGAGCTCAGCGAACCCAGCGGACTCAACAACGATATACCTCACCCCTGCTGCGCAGCAGTCCTGCACAACCTGCGGTGTCATGCCCGCTGGTACAAGCACTATCGCGACATCCACAGGCTCCGGCACGTCCTTTATGCTCGGATACGCCCTTACGCCCTGCACCTCTGAGGCATTTGGATTTACAGGATAGAGCCTGCCTTTATAACCATGAGTGAGCAGGTTGTAAAAGACGTTCCATCCCAGCTTCCCCTTTGTGTTTGAAGCGCCGATCACAGCTATGCTCTGCGGGTAAAACAGACCACTCATATCACCAGCGCTCTGAGAACGAGTCGTATCTGGGGCTGATGCTGGGGAGGAGCTATCAAGTATGATCCTGGCATCAGCTACCGTGTATCCCCGGGGATAGACGAAGACCGGGTTGAGGTCCATCTCCTTTATGATCTGATTCCTCTCTACGAGATCCGATACACTGAGGAGAATGCTCTTGATCGCATCGATATCTCCTGAGATGCCGCGGTATCCTCTGAGCAGCGGGTAGCCTCTGATCTCCCGGATCATCGACTCTGCGTCATCCTCAGAGATGGGTATCGATCTGAAGCTCACGTCCCTGAGCACCTCCACGAAGACGCCTCCGAGCCCGAACATGATCACCGGCCCAAATGTTGGATCTCTCGTAACCCCAACGATGACCTCTATCCCAGGCTTGGCCATACTCTGAACCGAGACGCCGATCATCCCCCTCTCCCGGAAGATCTCTTCCATCTCCTTGTATGCAGATCTCACAGCATCAGCATCCTGGAGATTCAGTTTGACCCCACCAGCATCTGATTTGTGTATCACATCCCTGGAGAGAACCTTGAGAACAACAGGATAGCCGAGATGGTTCGCGATTCTCACAGCATCATCGGCGCTAGATGCGAGATGGGCGCCGGTTGTCTCCAGCCCAGCGTCCATGAGAATGTGCTTGCTCTCGTGCTCCATCAGATATGTCCTTCCCTCTCCAAGCGCCTGTGCAGCTATTTCCTCGAAGTTACCGGTCATTTTTAAGCACCCCTGCCATTGAGTTGATGGTCGCGCCCTGCTGGGTATTGAGCGATATGTCAACCATCTGGCGAGCATCTTTCATGAAGAAATACATTTTGTGTCAAGATGTGACAGACTGTGCAAAAGATCGTGTTCAGATACCCGGAGGATCAAAATCGATGGCTTCAGCATGTTCCGATGGCCCGCACAGATGAACTCACCGGCCCAGTTTGTGGAGAAAGACGATGGAATCGAGATCTTTAGATGGTGGGATCCATAAAACCTCAGGAGATCGTGAAGCTGCGCCACTGAAATTACAGCATGCGGTCCTGTAGAATTCCGGAGAGGTTGGAACATCTGAATCCATGCTTCTGTATAAGGTTTTGTAGATATAAATATGCTTTGGCATGTACGGATCACAAGTTGTGGGAAGTTTCATTATGCACTGGCAAACTGCCTGCTCTGCGATTCGGAGCAGAACTTCACATGCAGCGCTTGTAATGCGGAGAGGGCTGTAAGGCTGAAGATCGGATTGCGCTCTGGTCAATCCACATGCGTTATGCAGGTCCAGTGATAGTAGCCGAACATCGGTGTGCCGGTGACCTCGTCGAACTCGTCGAGCTCACAGCCGCATATCTGGCATCTCTCCCCTTCAGGGACCTCAATCTCGGCATCGTTCCAGATCACTATCACATCTGGAATATGTGATCTGTGAGGATATATCGTTTGCTCCTCGATCCTAATAACATCACGGGTTGCGACTGCTGTGGTGAGACAGACTGCTCAGATAGCGCTCAGATAGGGTTCGCGTCCGTTGTTATGGTGGTGTTGGTTGATAAATCAGCAAGTCCGGGTCTATCTCCGTTGGGCACGAGCATGTATGTCGCATTGCCTGTAACCACGACCACAAATCCATCCGCAGGAGTCGCGTCGAATCCATGGGTGACAAGAAGAAATGCAAGATCCAGAGATGTCATGAGGGGATCATCATATGAGCTCAGCAATCCCATCAGCCCAGAATCCATGCAAACCGCTGGGGTCAGCAAGACCAGCAGAGCACAAACAGAGACACCAATATGTCCATACATCTGTCTCACCGATCAACACATTCGATTGGAATGTATTTAAGTAGAACAGAACATAAAATCAGTATCTCAGGACAATATCAATTGTACGTAATCGCAGTCGGCGTGAATTTGCAACGAGATTGCAGTATACATGTGATGAAGTAACATTAAAAGAAGAATATTATGCAGCCGACTATCCTCCAGATCAACCAGCCTGATTGCAGTCGAGCGGTGCGCGAAGAGTTTGTAGAGCTGTGGTGCTGTTCAAATGGCACTGCCCCACAGAAGATGTGGGAAGAAATGCTGCAACAATGCTGTTAGAGACCTAAAAGCCCTTGGGGCAAGACAGAATAAAAAATTTGTAGGCCTCTGGGCCTACACAGCTGGCATGACGAGGGATCTCTCGCCGGCAGCGCGGAACTCGCGTGCGCCGCCCTTGCCGAAGCAGAGCCTGATGTCGGTCCAGTCGAAGACCAGCGCGGGGTTGGCGAATGCCACCTTGACCAGCGGGTTGCATGCGAAGGCGTCGCCGCGGCCTGCGTGAGCAGCGCTTGAGATGCCTGCATACTCGCCCTGGTGACCGACGTTCATCGCGTAGTTCGGATAGTTGGCACCCCTCAGCTCGAGCGGGTTGCCCTCGTCCGACTGGTACGAGAAGACGTTGGTCGGGCCGCACTGATCCTGCAGGTCGTAGCCGAAGAATCCCAGGCGTCCCCAGGCCTCCTTGTGCAGGAGCATGGATAGATACCAGCCAGCGAGGCCTGCCTGGCTGTTTCCGGTCATTATAGCGCAGGTGATACCGGATGCAGCCGCAAGGACAGACGCCCTCTGGGATCCGCCGAAGTGATCCTCAAGCAGGGTCGGGAACGACTCGTACTGCTCGATGCCGTAGAGGGTGACCTCTGTGGCCAGATCCTTGACGACCTCCAGGTTGGCCGGCGCCTTGGCGAATCCGCCGTACTTCTCCATGCCGTAATCTACGCCATAGTAGGAGAAGTCATCCAGGACATCGTTGGTGTACGCGGCTGTGGCGTACTGCGTGAATCCGACGCCTCCGGACATGTAGCTGCCCAGCCAGATCTGATCGTAGAGCATTGTGCCTGCAGCGACCACGTTCAGGGACACAGCAGTCGGATCCCAGGGCTTGACCCTCGATGTCTGGACCATGTCAGCCATGAAGCCGAAGCTCAGGCCGCCCGGGTTGTTGGGACCGCGAGCGCGGCGTGCCGGCAGCATGTCGGACATCTGGAGAACAGCGGCGTGCTTCGCAGCATACGCCAGGTCCGCGACTGCAGCCTCACCGGCGCACATGTTGTACGCATCGATGAACGTCATCGAGAGCTGCATCGCGCTCCACCTTGAGGTCGTTCCACCATCGCAGCTCCTGACCACGATCGTCGGGATGTGGATTGCCTGCCAGGTGGTCTTGCCGATGGCCGCCTTGAGCTGCTCCGCCTGGTCTGTCGGGAAGAGCTTGTTGATGTCTATGAGGTACTGCGGATCGATCTCGTCAGCGAGGTCATCATCTCCTGTGAAGACCCTGACGTTGCAGTCCTCGACCAGCCCTGGATGGGTCTCAACCATGTGCTCCTGGACCACGGCAGCGCCTGGCATGGCGTGGTTGAGGATCTCCAGGTAGTTGTTGATCGTCTCGGGTGTGACCTCCTTGCCCAGGCGCTTCTCCAGCACCTCGTGGGCCATATCGAGGCCTACGATGACCGTCCTGCGGATATCGTCCCACATCTGCTGCATCGCAGGGTTGTTGACGAAGTGCAGGTCGTCACCCTCAACTATGTACTCGGTGCCGGACAGCTTGTAGGGGACCAGCTGCCTCTGGCCCAGCGGAATTCCGCCGCAGTGCACATATGGGTTGTAGAAGGATATGCCGCGCTTCCCCTCCAGCTTCTTAGCATACTCCATGAACTCTCTCTTACGAGCGCTCTGCTCTGGACCGAGCCTCTTGTACTCGGTCTTCTGGCTCGAGAGATCGAAGTCCTTTCCGAACTTCTTGGTCAGAGCCCTAACGAATAGCTTCTTGGTATGAAGTTTTGCCATTTATCTCGCCTCCTCACTCCGGCCTGAAGCCCCACTTTGTCCTGAGCTCCCACATGTGGTGCAGGGCCTCCAGCGCCTCGTCGAACTTCCTGGCGCCCACCTTGCCGCCGAACGATACGTTGTCATACCTGAAGATCGTCGTCCGCTTCTTGAGCTCCTCCTCGCTCATCGGCTTGCCGACATTGATCTTCTTGTCCAGCGGTATGCCGACCTGGTTCTTGACGTAGTAGACGTTGCCGTCGGCGCCCATCTCGGTCCTGGCCAGCATGTCGAACATCATGCCGTTCTCCTCAAGCCTCAGGGAGTGGCCGTGGACCGTGCAGCCCCTCATGGAGCACCTGGCGACATCTGTCATCTCGGAGTCCATCAGCTTCTTTGTGTACGCCTCTATATCCCTCTCGCGGGCCTCTATGATCTGCCTGCCTGAGAGTGTGCCGGGATCTGCGCCTCTGCAGTTGATGGCTGCCCAGTAGGACCTCCAGTATGGGATCGACGGGGCGAAGTACATCGAGTCAGTGAACTGGGAGTACCTGACGCGATCGCCTGCCGCAGCGCCTGGTGTGGGCTCGACGAGCTGCCTTATCGGGCAGTCTGGCTCGCCCATCTCCTTCAGTGGTGGATGGGTGCTCGGGTAGTCGGCACCTGGGGCCCTGTGGCCCATGATAGCAACTACATCTGCCTCGGGAATATCTCTGAGCTTCTCGAGGTTTCCGGACATGTGCTTCCTTCTGTTGGCGCCAACAGAGGTGTTGCCGGGATAGTATTGGGGTGTGTATGCCATATTTATCTCTCCTCCTTCTTGTCACTATCCTTTTCAGACAGAATGGCCAGAGCTGATTCCTTCTTGGCTCGCGGATCGACCAGTCCGAGGATGCGCTTGTCCGCATCCTTTCCGTACTTTGCATAGTCGGAGATCGTGGAGATCTCGCGGAAGAACTTCCCTCTCTTTATCTGGAAGCTGAAGGGCAGCGCTCGCTCACACGCTGCCTGGATTCCAGGCAGGAACTCCTCGCCCTCGAGCTCCAGTCGGATCCTGCCGACCTTGACCCTGAGCTCCAGGACCTCACCTCCCACCTCCACGAGGAGGTTCCGGTGCTCCTCTATCGGCAATCCCTTTCCTGGGCCGTATGTCACCGTCCTCGGGAGGTTCGGCCCCTGGATCATCATGCGGATGATGCCTCCACTGGTGTATAGCTCGTTCAGGAGCTTCTGGGTCGTCTCCGGCGAGAGGAACCTGCTGGGTAAGATCTCCACCTGGACCGGTTCCGAATCCGTGTCTGATTTAATAGTGACCATGTGTTTCGCCTATCTTAGATTGCCTCCGCCACCGATACAATCGGCTCACGGAACTCCTTTATCTCTCCGTAGATGGCTCCGACGAGGCCGGATGTCATCTCGGGTGTGAACATCTGTGTGCCGGCATCAAGAGCCACAGCAGCCGCGACGCAGGGTATAGCCATGCCTCTGGAGTGCCTGGTCACGATGTGGTTGCCGTTGAACACACCGGGCCCGCCGCCGCCGTAGATCGAGTGGCTGAAGAACGAGAATCCGACGGCAGTACCCATCACCCTGCCGAAGTCGCAGGCAGGCAGAGCGGTCTCCTTCTCGACGAGGTCGTTGTAGTACAGCAGCGTCGAGGATACGGCCTGGGCGCCCCTCAGAGCACCGCAGTTGACCATCGTGGCTGCGAGAACGCCAGCTGCGTTGTACGCATTCCACATGGATACATCATTGGCCTCGTACATCACATATCCGGATGGGAACTTCTTGCCGGGCTTTATGACCTTGTCCTCAAGCGCCCTCTCGACGACGCTGTGGACTACCGTGCCTATTGTGCCGGTCTTGCCGTTCTTCTTGACCAGATCATAGACCATGTTGTCGGCATTGAGTCCCTGGTACGCAAGAGCAAGGAGCTGATGCCTCTCGAAGATGCCAATCGCGTTGCCCATCTCAAACTCGCCCATCTGCTCGAGTATCGCGGCGAGGGATGCGGCATTCATGGCGTTTCTCTTTGTGATCGCAGCGATGTGGTTCGCCATGACGTTCCTGTATGCGAAGCCCAGACCCTCATCGTTCTGGGGGATGTTGAGAACAGACGCTACGTTTCCGCCGTTCATGCCGACCGTCTGCGGGTACTCGCCCCACACCGCGGCATGGATCATCGGAGCATCGAAGAGCCCTGCCTTGAAGTGCTGGATTATCGCCTCGACTGTGGCAGCTGCGGCAGCTGTCATTCCGACCACGAACTCAGAGGCGATCTCCGCCCTGGCCGATGGGATCTGGACGAGAAGCTGCTTGCCTCCACCGAGGACCTGCACATTTGTATCGTCGCCGGGTGTTACCTGCAGAAGGGCCTTTATCTTCTCAGCGAGCGGCTGTGCATTTGCGACAATGTCGTAGTTCAGCTCGCGGCCCTTGATCTGCCTTCTGCCGCCAGCGACGCGTCCTGTCTTCAGAGCATTCTCAATTCCTGCCAGGTTTACTGCGACAGTTCGCCTTGTCAGTTTCGCAAGCTTTTGGATAGCTGCGTTCCTGAGTGGGCTGATGGCGCTGAGGTCAACGTCACTCTTTAAAAGAACCCCACGGTCACTATATATGTCTATCTTGTCAGACACGTTCCTTATCCTCCTTTACCTTCTAGCAGAAAGGCGCAATGGAAACCGTACCCTGGAGCGATGATACGACATCAAGCCGTATCCAGGTCCGGCCATATCATTACAACCTCCCGCCGCTAATACAGTCGATGCATATCTACTTAAATGTTTTGATCGAGATTTGAAATAAATAATAAATTATTTTAATAAGATCGCGAAGCAAAATTATAATTAACAAAATACTTTAAAAAATGATACTTATTTTAATAACTAGAGGCACCAAACATCACACCAATCAGTGAATTCGCATTACAGATCGAGTGAGAGAAACCAGATAGTTTCGTGGAGGAATAACTTCTGCGCGATACCACAGAGAGCACCTTATTATTTATAATATTTTATAATTAATTTTGACATGATCTGCCCTGCGAATACCGATCATGCTCAAGAGTCCGTAGATATGATATTTTGCATATTTATATAGCAAATTGGCATAAAATAATAGCATGCTGCTGTACTCTTTGGTGCCAAACATTAAAAAGATATTAACTTAAAATTTAACAATTGGAAAAAGCCATACGAGCTGTACTGGCTGATGTCCAGATATCAACGTGGTCAGATGTTTATTTGAGCCTGCAGATACGCCCCCAGAATGAAATCGGGCGCCCTTCATGTGATCTCCTGTGCTGGGCACTCGGATCTGAACCCGCTGAAATCACCGGACCGCCTCATCAACCTCCATATCTCAGAGAGGGGGGCATCAAGAACGTTCCCGTAGACCCTGCTGAGGTAAGGACACCCTCTGACCCCGCCATCCACACCCACATGCAGCCAGCGTCTGCCTGCCATGCATCCCAGCATCTCGCCCTCGAAGTACGTGCTTGCGAAGACCCTTGGACCATCCTGAGACGCGTTCATCTTTCTGTAGAAGCGTATGATCTTCTCCCTGTCGATACGGGTCAGACGATCCTCCTCACTCCTCGGTATCGCCTCCCACACAGATAGCTCATGAACCCCGAGCTCTCTGGCAAGCTCGTAGAGTTCCGGAAGCGTATTGACCCTCTCGGAGTTCACATGAGTTGACATCGTCACCATCAGGCCTGCCTTCAGCCCCATCCTGATCGCAGCCAGAGCTCTCTCATGTGCTCCCACAACGCCCCGGATCTCATCGTGTACCCTTGGGTCAGCGCTGTAAACCCCTATGATGAGGTTGTAAAGGCCTGCCTCCCTCAGCGCATCAGCAATCTCAGGGGTCATCTCGAGCCCGGGAGTGAAGAGGTTGACAACAGCCCTCTCCTTATCCACATGCTTCACAAGATCGATTATGTCAGGCCTGAGGAGAGGATCGCCCTCTGTGAACGTGATTATACATGCGCCCATATCCAGAGCCTGGTCTATGACGCTCCTGATCGCATCTGAGGAGAGCTCACCCTCGCCCTCCTGGAGCGTGCAGTGGTCACAGCTGCACCCGCACCTGCGTGTCACCTCTATGCTCACAGTCTGGGGGACCTCGCGGCCTATCGCTATCCTGGCCTCATTCGTGATGAGACGCCTGAATGGCCCGCTCGGTATCGGCGGCAGCCAGGTTGATGGTATTATCGCATCGCTCCTCACAAGCGCAGGCTTCTCCTCCGCCAGCCTCTCGTTTATCTTCTTCAGTATCGGCTGGACCATAAGCGAGAGGGCCCCATGCGCCTCGATCCTCCGAGCCTCATCGATGAAGTCGACCGTAAGGGCTGCGGTCTTTAGTAGCTGAGTCATTGATGCGTAATAGCTCCACGTCAGTTATAGCTTTATCGCTCTCCTGAGAGAGTTCCTCGCACATTCCATGCTTATAGCAAAGCCGCTGCGCCTATCCAATGCGCGCAGCTATGCATGCTATACCCAACATCGACCCCTAGAACTGTGATGATCACCGACCCTGCCTGCTCGCCATGGGCACAGTGCCACACCAGATAGATATAAGTAAAAGTACCCATGGTTCTTGTGCGTTTATCTGTCTCGATCATCAGGATGGTTATGAGATGAGTCTGAATAAAGGAGATATTATAAAGCTGGAATATACAGGGATCGTGGATGGCAAGGTGTTCACATCCACAAGCGCCGATGTCGCAAGGGAGAACGGGATATACGACGAGAATGCGATCTACGGCCCAAGGATTGTGATTCTGGGAGCTGGCCAGATAGTGCCCGGTTTCGAGGAAGAGCTCATTGGAAAGGAGCCGGGGCACGCAGGATCTGTCGAGCTGCCGCCTGAGAAGGCATACGGCGTTCGCGATCCGGAGAAGATTGAGACTGTGATGCTCAACAGATTCAAGGATGAGAAGCCATATCCTGGGATGCGTGTCTCCGTCGATGGCAAAATAGGGACTGTCACAAGGATCGTTGGGAGAAAGGCGACGATCGACTTCAACCATCCCCTCGCCGATAAGAGCGTGAGGTTCGATTACAGGATACTGGAGCGCATAGAGGACAGGGAGGAGAAGCTCAGAGCGATGATCAAGATCTTCAGCGATATCGAGCTCGAATCAAAGATAACAGACGACGTGGCCGAGATAATCGTCCCCTGGGAGATCTCCTACTTCAAGGACTGGCTCATGATAAGGCGCTGGCTCGCAGACATGGCCCTGAGGACGCTGGGGCTGAAGGAGGTAAGGTTTGTCGAGAGGCACACGCCGGAGGACAGGTTCCGCGCTGAGCTGATATCGCCACCTGAGAAGCCCGCGGGAGAGAGCGGAAGCGCGGAATCTCAGGGCTCTGGAGGCGAGAGCCAGCCCTGAGAATGCAAAAGTCCATCAGCCTGAAGACATGGTCAAGCCATGATCCCATGCAGCAGGTGCAGCAGGCCCTCGGTGATACACCAGCGCTATTCGGGCCTCAATCTCTGCGCTGAGCACTTCGAGGAGGACGTGCAGAGAAAGATCCGCGAGAGTCTCAGAGCCTACAGGATATTCTCCAGAGGAGGCAGGGTTGCCGTCGCCCTCAGCGGAGGGAAGGACAGCTCTGTGCTTCTTTACACACTGAAGAGGATATTCTCCCACCGGAGGGACATCGAGCTCATCGCCCTGATGGTCGATGAGGGCATAAGCGGCTACAGGGAGAACACGCTGAAAACTGCCTCCGAGCTCGCAGATCGGCTTGAGGTGCCCCACATAACTCTCAGCTTCAGAGAGGAGTTCAACATAACAATTGATGAGATCTCAAGAGAGGACCTCAGCCAGGCTCCATGCACGTACTGCGGCGTAATGAGAAAGCACCTGCTGAACAGAACCGCCAGAGAGCTAGACGCGGTCGCGCTTGCCACAGGCCACAACCTCGATGACGAGGCCCAGACCGTGCTTCTGAACTACCTCAGGGGCGATGTAGACAGGCTCTTCAGGCTTGTGCCGAAGCGTCCCAGGGAGGGGATGGTCTACAGGATAAAGCCCCTCAGGAGGATTCCGGAGCGCGAGGTCGCGACCTACGCGATGCTTCACGGGATATTCCCAAGAGACCACAAATCCTGCCCGAACGTGCCCAGGGCTATGCGTCTCGAGGTCAAGAACATGTTAAACGAGATGGAGGCGAGACATCCGGGCACCAAGTACTCGATCCTGAGGGGATTCGACAGGATCCGCGAGCTCGCGCCTGATGTTCATGTGGATCTCCAGCGCTGCGAGAGGTGCGGCGAGCCTGCGGGGAGCAGTGTGTGCAAGACATGCCAGCTGCTCGAGGGACTCAGAGCAAAGCCTTTAAGTCATAAAAGCGAGAAGTCATGCCCCGATATTCGCCTCGGTAGCTCAGCTGGTCAGAGCGAGTGACTTGTAATCACTAGGTCGCGTGTTCGAATCACGCCCGGGGCTTCTCCTGTGGGGGTATCATGCGGAGATTGGTTGTGCTGGCGGTTGTTGTATCTCTTATGCTCTCACCCGCCCTCTCAATACCGAAGGTTGTGGAAAAGGATATATCGAAGAGCGAGCTGGAGGAGCTTGAGGAGCTCTTTTCGGGCAGACAGGAGAGCCAGACAGAGGCACAGGCTGCCCCCATTAACGAGACATCTGAGTACTCAGGCTACGTCTCGACAGACCGCACATCCATCAACATGATCTACACTCCTCCCTATATCAGCGATCTTGTTAACAACACGCTGTTCTCGGAGCTGTCAATGCTCATGAACGTGAGCATCTCGCCTCCCTATATTTCGCTAAATCTGACAGCGCCAAAAACCACTTACAAAATACGCCACGTTATAAGCTGAGGCGCTGTAACTATACATTTGCGCTCTTATTCATCTGAGGCTCATGTGATCGAATCGTCGGAGATGCGAACTCTGATAACCTCTACCATCAGCTGTTGACGTCACATCTCTTTACAAGATTACTGATCCGCTGAATCATAGGGATGAGCCACATCTGATAATGTGAAGGCACTGGTCCAGATGTGCATTCCTGGTGAGCGGGTGAATGCATCAAGCAACCTCTGCTCTGAACTCCAGGTTGCTTAATACAAGAGCGTCCATCCGATGGTCTGTGAAGTGCTGGCTCAGCCATGCACCAAAGGAGACCCAAGCTTGCATGGCGCCGAGATCGTCTCACACGCAGTGAAGGCAACACAGCTTTTAATATACAAGAACGGCTAAAAGCATTATGAGGTGTTCGTGTGGCTTTGCTTGATTCTCAGCTTCCGATAGTGATAGTCATTCTGCTCATACTTCTGAGCCAGTCGATGAAGATTGTGAGGGAGTATGAGCGTGTCGTCGTCTTCCGTCTCGGCAGGTACAGCGGCGTCAAGGGCCCGGGTCTCTTCTTCATAATACCGATCATAGACCGGGTGCAGCTCATAGATCTCCGTGTTGTGACAATAGATGTGCAGAAGCAGGTCGTGATAACGAGGGATAACGTTACAGTGGATGTTGATGCTGTGATATACTACCGCGTCATGGACCCGGCGAAGGCCGTGATCCAGGTGGAGAACTACAGGGTTGCGACCGCTCTTCTCTCGCAGACGACACTGAGGGATGTCTTGGGGCAGATAGATCTGGATGATCTCCTCTCGAAGAGGGAGGAGCTGAACCTGAAGCTCCAGACCATCCTCGACAGGCACACGGATCCATGGGGCATAAAGGTGACTGCCGTCACGCTGAGAGACGTGAGCCTTCCTGAATCGATGATGAGAGCGATAGCGAAGCAGGCAGAGGCCGAGAGGGAGAAGAGGTCAAGGATAATCCTGGCGGATGGCGAGCTCCAGGCATCCAGGACGATGGCCGAGGCTGCTGCGCTTTATCAGCACGCGCCTGTGGCCATAAAGCTCAGGGAGCTCCAGACCCTTGCGGAGATCGCCAGGGAGAGGAACCTGATAGTTGTGACCTCCGGCTCAGACGTTGGAAGCACAGCAGGTCTGGTGGCAGCCCTACAGAGGACTGCTGAGGAGGCGGGAAGAAGTCAGACATGAGGAACGATCGCATGGGGCCGTACCTGAAGGCTTTGGTGCTGCTGATCATGCTCTCGTATCCCTGCACGGGGGATGTTATCACCCTCAGGATAGACGGAGCCATAACGCCGGCGAGCGATGATCTTGTGAAGGCCGCGATAGGTTACGCTGAGAGCTCGAATGCGGATGCATTGATCATGATGCTCGACACCCCTGGTGGCGGCCTGAGCGAGACCCTGGAGATAATAGCTGCCGTGGAGAGGACAGAGATACCTGTGGTGGGATACGTATCCCCGCCGGGAGCGAAGGCGTGGTCCGCTGGCACAATGATACTGATCAGCACTGACATAGCAGCCATGGCCCCTAACACGATCATAGGCTCGGCCCAGCCGGTCAGGCTCCTACCCACAGGTGCTACTGAGCCTGTCAACGACACGAAGACGACGAACGCCATAGTGGCGCTCATCGAGGAGAAGGCCAAGGTCCACGGGCGGAACAGGACCGCAGCACGGGAGTTCGTGCTGAGCAACCTAAATCTGAATGCAGAGGAGGCGCTGGAGTACAGGGTGATCGAGCACGTCTCCCCGGATGTCAGCAGTCTCCTCAGATCGATCAACGGCAGCACTGCGAAGAACAGGACTCTCATGACAGAGGGTGCCGCGGTGGTTACCTTCCAGCCCGACCTTAGGCTCAGGGTGCTGATGCTTTTGTCAGATCCAACAATCGCTGGACTGCTGCTGCTAATCGGCCTCTACGCCCTCATCTTCGGGATCTCAAATCCAGGCCTCGGAGCAGAGGTCTTCGGGGTCATAGCGATCGCGCTCGGGCTCATCGGCCAGGGTTTCGATGTCAACATCGGCGCCCTGTTTCTCATAATCCTCGGCATGGGCCTGATCCTGGCAGAGCTCCACACCCATGCGATGGGTGTTCTGGGTGTTGCAGGACTGATATGCATCATACTGGGAACGCTCCTGTTCGCGCCCATTGGATTCCCGGAGTGGTATCTTCCCGGAGAGTACCAGCGTTCTGTCATCAGGCTCTTCCTGCTCCCATCCCTGACGATGGCTGGATTCTTCGCGTTCGCGGTTTACAAGATAGCAGAGGCGAGGCGCAGGCCGACTTTCGAGGAGACCGCAGGACAGTATGCAGAGGCGATCGAGACCCTGGATCCGAAGGGCTATGTCATATACCGTGGGGAGTACTGGAAGGCGGAGGCTGACGAAAGGATCGAAAAAGGAGAGACGGTCGAGGTTGTGGGGATAACCGGGCAGACGCTCAGAGTCAGGAGGATGAGGTGAGGGTCAGTTGGTGTTCATTATCATCGTGCCTATGCCTGCATCTGTCAGAAGCTCGAGTATGATCGCATGAGGTATCCTGCCGTCGATTATGTGTGCCTTCTCGACGCCGCGCTCAACAGCCTGGACACACGCCTCGACCTTCGGGATCATGCCGCCCTTTATGATGCCCCGCTCAACAAGCCTCTGGAACTCGGAGGGCGAGAACTGTGAGATAACCCTACCCGGATCGTTCGGATCCTCTCTAACACCCTCCACATCTGTGATGGATATGAGCTTCTTCGCACGCAGTGCGACTGCAACAGCTCCGGCCACGGTATCAGCGTTGACGTTCAGGCTGTTCCCCTCCCTGTCGATCGCAATGGGCGAAATCACAGGGATGTAGCCCTTCCCTGCGGTGATCATCAGTATCTCGGGGTTTATCTCCTCGACCTCTCCGACATATCCCAGATCTATGTTCTCCCCGTTCACATTCATCGGCGGCTTCTTCCTCGCCACTATCAGCATGCCATCTTTACCCGAAAGCCCGATGCCCTTACCGCCATGCTTGCCTATGAGAGATACCAGCTCTGCATTGATGTTGCCCAAAAGCACCATTCTGGCGATCTCAAGCGTCTCCCTGTCGGTGACCCTCAGACCAGCGACGAACTCGGCCTTTTTCCCAAGACGCTTCATGGTCTCCGAGATCTCAGGACCGCCCCCATGAACTACCACAGGATGGATGCCGATGTATCTGAGCAGGATTATGTCCTGTATAAAGTTCTCCAGGATCTCGCGGTTCGTCATTATCGAGCCGCCGATCTTTATCACCATTATCGAGTCGTGAAACTCCCTTATGTACGGCAGAGCCTCTATAAGCACCTGTTCCTTCCTCATATCGCAGCTCCTATCGAAAATTGGTTTTAAGCAGCCTCCTGATATGCCTCATCGCTCCGAACAGAGCGGCAGTTGGGCACATTCAGGGTGCTGCATTTCCAGATGTCACCAACGGATCATCACTCTATGGACATAAGCACATCGCCTGGAGAGACCGTCTTCCCTGTGTCTATGTATATCTCCTTAACTGTACCGCTCTTGTCCGCGTATATCGGGTTCTCCATCTTCATCGCCTCGAGTATCGCGACAACATCCCCCTTGTTGACCCTGTCGCCTTTCTTAACCTTGTACCTTATCAGAACCCCCTGCATCGGCACTGTGACTCCATCTCTGGGAGCCTTCGGCTGCGCCTCCTGTATGCTTATGCCAACAGGGGCGACCTTCACAATGTACGCCTCTCCGTCAACCTCAACGTTGAATGCAACAGGCACGCCGCCCTTCACAGCCACCGCAGCCTTCGCATCCTTCTTGACTAGAGGCTCCTCGGTCGCCTGTCCCTTCAGGAACTTTATGGCTATCTGCGGGTAAAGAGCGTATGTGAGATAATCCTCCTCCTTCTTCGCAAGACCCAGCGCATCGACCTCCCTGACAGCAGCCTCGTACTCTGGAGGCAGGAGATCCGCAGGCCTCACAGTTATCGGCTCCTCATCCTCGAGTATCTTCATGCGTATCTTCGGATCGATCTCCGCAGGTGGTCTCCCGTAGAGACCCTTAACGTAATCGCGGACCTCCTTCGGGACGACCTTGTACCTCTCGCCCGTGAGCACGTTTAGAACCGCCTGGGTCCCCACTATCTGGCTGGTCGGCGTGACCAGCGGTGGATAGCCCAGGTCTGCCCTGACCCTTGGGATCTCGGCAAGAACCTCATCGTATCTGTCGATCGCCTTCTGCTCGATCAGCTGTGCCACAAGGTTGGAGAGCATGCCTCCCGGAACCTGGTAAACGAGCACATTTGTGTCTATCTTGGCAGCTATCGGATTGAATACAGGCGCATACACTTCCATGAGCTTGTCAAAGTAGCGCTTTATCTCCGTGAGCAGCTCCAGATCAAGCCCGGTATCGTATGGTGTCTCTCTGAACGCGGCCACGACGCTCTCTGTGGATGGCTGCGAGCTGCCTCCCGAGAGCGGGGATATCGCTGTATCGAGGATGTCTGCGCCTGCCTCCACGGCTGCAAGGTAGCTCATCTGGGCAAGGCCAGCGGTACAGTGTGTGTGCAGGCAGACGGGCAGGTTAACCTCGCGCTTTATCGACCTCACAAGCTCGCTTGCATAGTGGGGGGATATCAGACCTGCCATATCCTTTATGCATATCGAGTCGCACTCCATCTCCGCCAGTCGCACGGTGAATTCCGTGAACTGCTCTATGGTGTGAACCGGGCTTATGGTGTAGCAGACAGCGCCCTGCACATGCGCGCCCATCCGCTTCGCGACCCTGATGGACTTCTCCATGTTTCTTATATCGTTGACCGCATCGAATATGCGAAAGACATCGACACCATTTTTGGCTGCCCTCTCGACGAACTTCTCCACTACATCATCGGCATAGTGCCTGTACCCCACAAGGTTCTGCCCTCTGAGAAGCATCTGCATCTGGGTGTTGGGCATCGCCAACTTCAGAGCCCTCAAACGCTCCCAGGGATCCTCATTCAGGTAACGTATGCATGTATCAAACGTAGCACCGCCCCAGACCTCCATCGAGAAATAGCCGACCTGATCGAGAAGCTCAGCAATGGGTAACATGTCCCGGGTCCTCATCCTGGTCGCGAGAAGCGACTGGTGTGCGTCTCTGAAGACGGTCTCGGTAAGCTTTACCCTGCCCATATAGATCCCCCAAGCATCATCGCTCTTTCTTTAAAATACCTTCGATCGCCCGGTCGCAGCCGGATGGCATCTGATCAGCGGAACCCGTCTGCGACAAGTGCGCTCGAATCGATGAATGATTCTGAAATCGAGAGCCACGGACTAGATGGTCCCTGGTTCTCTGAGGCTGAATTGCTCGAACAGTGGATTTCGATGGTGTAAGTGCAGGAACCGGATCCCGCGCCTGGGATGCATTCACAAGTTGTATTCTCTGCAGGTTCGCAAAGATCTATATTCTTTAAAACCGTAGTAACTGGCATGAGAGTCCTGTTCGTGCTTCTCTCTCTGGTAATCATAGCGACAGCGTCTGCATCAGATGTTGTGAGAATAGGTCTGTCTCCAAAGGAGATAGCCATCATCGGCTTGCCCCTGAAGAACACTACCCACATATCCTGGACCGGATACGGGGCTTTGGGCGAGTACAGATCGATCCATGCCGAGTGGCTCCCTCCGCTCTCCGAGTACAGCCACACGCCGGAGATCTACGAGTTCCTCCTTCCCACATGGACATCTCCGGGTTTCGGCTTGAACACGCATATAAAGCCTATATACGAGTTCATCCAGGAGGGCTGGCAGCCGCCCAGGATCAACTACACAGAGCACACTCCAGAAATAGCGGAGTTCATGAGCGAGAGCTGGCGGCCGTCACCTCCTAGCGGAGGGCCGTACACAGGCGAGGGCACCGGGCTGGCAGCGTTTCTGAGATGAGGGAAGCTGAGAGGCAGAGAGACAAATCGTGTGAGCTGGTCTCCTTGAGAAAACTGATAGTCGCAAGGATAGTCCACTCGCCAGAGGACATGGGCTCGATGAGGGAGGGGCTTGAGAGGATTGGCGTCTCCAGGCTCGGAAGGGAGAGGTGGGAGGAGAACCGCAGGAGGATCGAGCGCTTCTGGGATGAGCTCGAGCGGGAGATCGATCTCCTGGATATAGATCCCGCTCGGCTGCGCATATACCAGGATGGATTGCCTGCAGGCGGCGAGCTCGGAGAGAGGATAATCCTGGAGACGGCCTCGAAGGGGAGCAGGAACTATCAGATCATCAAGAAGCTCATGGATAGGGGCGCGAGGATCGAGGCCACAGAGAGCCCTGAGCTGCTGCTGAAAGAGTATCAGCACATAAAGGCGATGGTATCAACAACTGGCGAGGAGCAGAGAAGGGCGCTGGATGCATACAACATGGAGAAGGATCGCCTTCTCGAGGAACGGGACGCATATATCGCCAGAAGAATAGCGGAGACTCTCCACGATGGGGAGACAGGCCTGCTCTTCATAGGCGCCCATCACAAAGTTGTTCCCAGGCTGCCACCGGACGTGGAGGTATCGTATCTCGGAGATCCCGGATGACATAAAATGCTCTTGTTCATATGATAACATGCCGCAGAGGCACAGCTCTGCCATGTGCTCCTTGCGAATGAGCACATCAGACGACCAGCCGGCATGACCTCCAGGTTTGCTAGACAGTGGGATCGTTAAACAGATTCAGCCCCTCACGCGATCGATCCGGAGCTGAAGTATGCCATTCTTGAAGCTTCTGCTGCTGATGTTCCTGGCGTCAGGTGGGAGCTTCACCAGCTTCAGGAACTCTCCTGCCCGGATCTCCAGAACTCCTTCTCTGACTACTGTCACAGAGAGCTCATCCTCATCCACCCCTGGAAGCTCTGCGACGATTGTTATGCTCTCCCCGTCGTCCATCACATCCACTATCGGCTCCTTTCTGGGAGCGGCGGGTATCCTGACATCGGGTGGTCTTGCTGGCGGCCTTCGAGCCCCGGGTTTGCTCAGCGGCCTCACAGATATGTTGTAGTCCACAACCGGTCTGCTGCTCCATCCGACCTCTATCCTGTGCCGCACCTCTGCATCTGTCTCCGCAATTCTCCTCTTGAACTCCGGAGAGGAGGCCTCAAGGGCTTTTATTATTCCACCAAGGCCTGGAATGAACTGGCTCACGATCTCACCAACTATCGACGGCTCCTCAGCGGTTTTCTTCTCTCCCGCTCCCTCGCCCCTGAGGGATTTAAGAGCCCTCTCGATCTCATCCAGCCTGCGTTCTATTCTGTCCAGACGATCCTCATAACTATCTGACATGCCGCACACTCCAAACAAAACATCTCATACCTGATCTAACATTGGTACGAAAATGGCATCATCATTTTCATACACATAGGCGACCTCAAGTCATGTGCGTTTTCTGCACGTTTTTGCACATACTGTTACCGAATCACAATCCGACGAGAGCCTGATCTGATAAATCCCAGCATCTCAGCGGGATATCAAGGAGCATCTCCAGCTGCCGTAAAGATCACTTGGATCTCATCTCTGCAAGCCGTTTTTTGTGGAGAGCAATTGTAGCTATATGTTTTCTCCTGACATCAAGCATGTGCTTTGTGGACTTTGCCAGGCTCTCATTCCAGGCCCTCTTTATCCTGATCATGTGAACTGCAGCTTTGCACGACATCTCCTCCCGCCTCGATCTGAGGTACGGCAGTATATCCTTCCTCAGCCGCATGCGGTGTGCAATTACCTTTGTATGCTGGATCCTTCTGTTCTCCATGATCTTGGACCTTCTAGTCATATCTTACTCCCTACTGACTGGACATTATCTGATGCAGGAATCCAGCGAATGTATCGATATCCTGTATCTCAGGACGGAGAAGCAGGGCCCTCTCACTCTCCCTGTCACATGACCGGATGTGAGCATTTTGGAGTCCATCTCTCTGATCAGATTTACAAGATCCCTGTAGAGATCTGAATCTTCGCTCAATTTATCCTCGCCTGTCTGAATCCCTTCCTGCTCTTCCCCAGGATGTGTATGTCGACGAAGTTGTACGGCGGCCACGGTCCGGAATAGTTTGTCCTCAGATCGCTGTGCTCCTCGATAATTGCGCTCACACGCTCCGAGAACTCATCGATCCTCGAACGCTCCACAAGGAACGCCGTGTTGAGAAGTAATCGATCGCTGAAGAGGTCGAGGTTCTTGAAATCCACCGAGGCGGCGCTGAGGAATCCCACGATCCCCCTTCTGATCTCCTCATCCTGGCCGTTCATATCTGCATTCCTTGGCTTGATCACCTTGACTCCAAGTTCGACGCGCCCCTCCACAACAGGCCACGCCTTCTTCATTGCAGCATATCCAGCGCTCATGGCCACAGCGAGGTTCTTTCTTCCCTTGAAGACCATGCCATATGCGACCGGAAGAACATCATGCTCCTCCAGCACCCTCCTGACGACCCTCCTGTGAGTCTCCACGTCCTTTTCATCGACATCGTACTCCTTCAGCTCCGCCTCGCTCACAACAGGGCACAGGTCTCTGTATTCAATGGTATGAACATCGCTGTTGCCGAAGCCGATGGGCCCGAAATCCGCATTTTCTGATCGGATCACACAGTAAACATAAATCCCCTTCTGGACGCTCCTCTTCGGCGGCAGAGCTCACTCCTCCTCTATTCTCTCCAGGCTTCCTCTATGGCGGAGCTCCATTCTACGATAGCTGGTGATCTCTCCGTTCTCGTCGAATGTCATCTCATATCTGCCGATGATGTCCTGCGTGTCCGGTATGGCCCTGCGCTCCAGCACCTCCACGTTCACAATCCATCCGCCCTCTGTTTTGGATATGCTGCTGATCGACTCGAATCTCTTTCCGAGGAGATCCTCAGCTGAGGTCCTGGCGATTCTGAGCATATCCTTGAGACCAGGCTTTCCTGTCATCCTCCAACTCCTAGGGAACGAATATCAGATCACAGTCCCTCATGGCCTCAACCTGCTTTCCTCGCCAGACCTTCACCGCATCTCTGAGGTTGTACCGCTCCGCTCTGCTGATGAGGCCGTAGTAGTTGAGGAACGAGGCCAGTCTTCTGCGCCTTGCTCTGCTTCTTCCTGATGCTATGGTATCGAGATCCACTGTGCCATCCGGCTTCAGGCAAAGGTAAAACGTCCTGGCCGCCACCCTGCCGTCATCGGTTCTGGCTCTGACCACTAGCGCCTCCGTCTCGTTGATTCTCAGCCCTCTCGGCCTTCGCGAGAAGATCTCGCTGACCCTGGAGATCTCAGCATCCTGGATGACGGCGCCGACCCTATCCACATGGACCCTCCTGTACAGCTGCTATCGCCTCATACACCAGCTCCCTCTTCTCCTCCATCTCCTTCCTGGAGCTGGTCTTGTTGGCGATCACATCTATGCAGATCTGATCCAGACCGATGCTGGAGTTTCCGTTCAGCATCCTCAGGCCCTTGCCTATCATTATGCATGCTCTCGTGCCGGGCTTCTGCGCATCCGGAAGCCGCTCCCTCAGGTACCTCACGATCTCAACCACCCTGCGCGCCACATCCTCTCCGAGCCCTGTGTGCTCCATGACGATCCTCACCTCGGTCTCGTATCCGTAGTAGTCCGTGTATATCCCGACCATTCTGTCCAGAAGGGCATCCTGTGGTTTGTGTATGCCAGCATACTCTATCGAGTTCGAAGTGAGGATGGCCCTGAACTCCGGATGGACTCTTATGTACCTGTCCTCCCCGAACTTCGTGGGCAGCTCCAGCACACCCTCCTCAAAGACGGAGAGGAAGACATTGTTCGCAGCGGGCTTTGTCCTGGAGAACTCATTGTATATCAGTGTGTATCCGTACTTGCATGCAAGCGATAATGGATTATCGACCCACTCCACCTTCATTACATCCTTGCTCTTGAAGACGTTGTGGATGTATTTGTCCCGGACGCTCTCGTTCTCGATCTGTGAGTAGCCACCTATGAGATCTGCCGTCGTTATCGACTCGTCCCCGTTTATCCAGACCACTGGCCTTCCGAACTGGCGTGCGACATGCATCGCGAGGCTGGTCTTTCCACATCCAGTGGGGCCTATGAGATGTACAGGATAACCAGCTTCGAGCCAGAGCCTCATCCTCGCCTCGGTCTCCCTGACCTCAGGAGTCTCCACGAAGTGCTCTACCTCAGGCATCAGATATGCTTCTTCGATCTCCTTTCTCAGGGCTTCCGGGTCGCGCGCTGCTGTCTGCGATTGCACCTTCACATGAATCTCCTCACGCTCTTTTGAGAGAAGCAGCTTCTTCTCCCACGAGGTCTGGTGGACAGACTCACCTCTCACACGCCTTGGATGGGTGACAACGTATCTCATCTAGAACCCTCTGGGGATCATAAAAAATATCTACCGGTGGTTAACCGTAGTAGAAATCTCTTATATATTTATTAACATCCTGCTCGACGTATCTCTGCATCTCATCTCTGAGAGCCAGAGCTCTGGAGTGCAGCTCCCTAGCGGCAGTGTTCATCTTAGATATGGCGTCACGGTTCTCTCTGATCTGGCTGTCCAGATCAGCTCTGAACTTCCTTAGTCCTTCGTTGAGCTCCTTCGCACCTTCCTCCCTGATGCGCTCGCCGGATTTCTTAAAATCTATGGACATCTTGTCCATGGCGGATCTGATCTCAGCTGCACCAGAGCCCATCCTCGATACAGCGTCGCGATTCTCTCTGATCTGGCTGTCTAGGTCAGCTCTGAATTTCCTTAGTCCTTCGTTGAGTTCCCTCGCACCTTCCTCCCTGATGCGCTCACCGGCTTTTCTCAGCTCCTCTGAGGTCTTGCCGATTGAGAGCTTCATCTGACGCACACCGGTGCGTATCTTTGCTATGCCCTTCTTGTTCTCTGCGGCCTGCTCTTCTATTGACTTTTTAAGGGCGCTAACGCTCTTGGCCATTCTGCTCACACCCTCATCCCGGATGGCGACTCCGGCGCTTCTCAGCTCCGCAGACTTTCTACGTATCGATTCCTGCCTCGCCCGAACACCCCTTCCCTGTGCTGCTGAAGGAACCTCCGCAGGTGCCGCGGGCTTGACTTCCACAGCCGTTGCTGGCGCCTCCTTTCGCTCCTCTGGTTTCAGCTGAACCTCCGCTGGCCTAGGCTCGACGATCTGGGGCGGCGCCTTCTTCCTGGCCTCGATTATGCTCTCGGCCAGCTGGGCCTTTGTGCCCCCGATGTTCTGGATCCCAAGCTGAACTGCCATCTCCTCCAGCTCTCGCCGGGTGTGTTTCGTCACCAGCTCTTCTACAGTCTCTTCCATAGGCACCCCGAGATATCACAAAATCAGGAGTTCCTGGTCAGGCAGGAACTCCCGGAGCTGCGGCTATGGCAGCCTGCTCGATCTTCGCCATCTCCTCGGAGTAGTGGAGGAATGTATCGACGGATGCAACCACCACTCTCGCCTC
>NZ_JASFYM010000001.1:104461-179551 GCF_030055635.1 Methanothrix sp.
GACTGTCAGTATCTCGATGCCAACCAGGGAGACCCTGGCCCAGACATCGACCACTATTCCCTTGTCCAGGATCCTGTCGAGAACCTCGGCAAGGCTGGACGAATCAGGTGTTGATGTCACCATTCTCCTTCACCTCACGCAGAAGGTGCTGCGGCTATGGCAGCCTGCTCGATCTTCGCCATCTCCTCGGAGTAGTGGAGGAACGTATCGACGGATGCAACCACCACTCTCGCCTCGACTGTCAGTATCTCGATGCCAACCAGGGAGACCCTGGCCCAGACATCGACCACTATTCCCTTGTCCAGGATCCTGTCGAGAACCTCGGCAAGGCTGGACGAATCAGGTGTTGATGTCACCATTCTCTTTCACCTCCGACAATTCTTTTCTCCAGAGATCTCTTGGAGCATGATGTGTGAGAGCCCTCTTTCCGTTTGTTGCATGAGCCAGTCAGTATAAGGGGGATGATCGAGCTGGGCCCGACTCATCCCCGCAGGAGGCTCTGGCCGTGTCCGACACCCGAGGGCGAAGACGGTATCATTGTAAATTGAGATCATCCAAACAGAGGTATACACTGATGGTTAAAATAAGTTATCATCTGTCTAAAATAGTTTTAAATTTTGTTTCTGCATGTTTTTCCTGGCATTTGTCAACAAGAATATCATCTGATGAAAATTGGTAAACTATAGAAGATCCGGACGCTCATACTGTATATCAAATCCGCATCTGATTCACGATGAAAGCCGGGATGGTGCAGAATGAGGATACTGGTGGTCGATGATGCTCCTTTCATAGTGAGGGCGCTTAGGGATGCCCTCGAAACACGGGGTTTTGAGGTTCACGATGTGCAGAGCGGCGAGGAGGCACTCTCAGTCTACCGCGATCTCATGCCAGATGTGGTATTGATGGATATTCTCATGCCAGGCATGAATGGAATATCAGTCACACAGGAGATCGTGAAAATAGACCCATCTGCCAATATCATCGTGATAACCGCGATAGGCAAGCCTGGGCTGGAGAAGGAGTGTATGGATGCAGGCGCGAGGGGTTTTCTTCTGAAGCCATTCAGGATGCAGGATCTACTGGATCTCATTGATTCTCTCCCGAGAAGAGGCGATGAGCAGTGAGAGGGTTAGGAAGTTCTTTGTGATGAGCAACGAGGCGAGTGCAGATATGAGCATGGGTCTCGGCCTCTCCATAGCAGAGGATATTGTGGAGGCACATGGTGGACGGATGTGGTTCGAGAGCAGGGTCGGCTAGGGGAGCACATTCTGCCGCACTCTCCCTTGTGGTCAGAATGCTGAGCATTCTTAATATCTTCAGAAGAAAGCCCAGGGTGGTGCCACTCACCGAGCCTGTGAGCATGCGCATATCCAGGGAGCTATCTCGTGGCTCAGCTTATCTGATCAGGGAGAAAACGCCTGAGCTCAGCTTCCAGATCTTCTCGTCGCTTGTAAAAGGGCAGTGTGCGAGCTGCGAGCATCCTGATGCGTTTAACTGCGAGAGCATAGGTTGTGAAGAATGTACCCTCAAATGCCCGTGCAAGAGCTGCAGCCAGAAGAGAGCGCAAGGGCTCTGCTTCACCACCCAGCATCCTGAGCAGATCAGAAACAGGTATGTGCTTCAGACCACGCCGATCTTCTGGATCAGCAGGCATGGCGAGAGTCAGATGGCCGTAAATAACCTGGAGATAATGGCGGATATAACTGCCAGGTTCCTAGAGAAGAGCCACAACCCTGTGATTCTCCTGGATGGTCTGGAGCTTCTTGTGGTCATGAACGGCTTTGTCCAGGTCATCAGGTTTCTGCGCGACATAATGGAGATGGTTTTCATAAGCAGAGGGATACTGATTGTTCCTGTGAACCCATCCGCACTCTCCGCGAAGGAGATGGCGCTGATAGAGAGGGATATGCAGGAGATACCCGCAGGATGGAACTGAAGGTTCTGCACTTTAGCGCATCACTGAGATCGGCAGCATATGAATTTGGGATCATGCGGTACCGGCCATCAAATGCCGATTCCTGACTTAGTCAGTTAGTCGAGACACCACCTCAGGTGCACCGCACCGACTGCTGCATCAGATCGCGCAAAGATCTGTTCAGTTGTGACCAGAGTTAATGCTGCAAATAAGAACCAGATGCAATCAAGGCTGTCTTTCTGATATGGAGATCTGATTAACTAAATCAAAATTGTTTCGAATCTTGAGAGATCGAGCATATCTTAAATACGTAACAAAGATAAGTATTTAGATCACTATGTCTCTAGCATCTGTGGGAGGGGCTCTGATAGAAGAAACAAACCGCGGGCAGGATGACCGGGAGGAGATCCTGAGCAGGTTCGTGAAGCCGAACAAGGATATACTCATACTCTCCATACTAGGAGAGCGGCCGATGTGCGGCTACGACCTCATCAAGGAGATATACAGGAGGTACAACGTCCTCCTGAGCCAGGGCGCTGTTTACCCCCTCCTATACTCGATGGAGGCGGAGGGTATTCTGAGAGCAGAGTACAGCAGAGGGAATATGAGGACAAAGTTCTACACCCTGACACCCAAGGGGCAAGAGGTGATGAGAAGTAAGATCGGGAACATGGTGTATGCTCTGGAGTACCTGCTGTCATATCTGAAGGGATCATGCTTAGGATGAGCGTTGAAGGACTGGACCGTGTCCTCGAGGCAGATCCGCCTGCTGGCTCAGTTCTGCTGGTCACCGGAGGTGAGGGCACACTGAAGTCCAGCCTGGTGCTTGCAATGATGTCCCGGTACCTCGAGGGCAGCGCGGAGCACGGACTTTACGCGAGCCTGGAACAGACGAGGGACAGCCATCTCAAAAACATGGAGAGCATCGGGATAAGATGGCATGAGAACCTCCACATCTTCGACTACAGAGATATGCGGGTGGAATGGAAGGATCACAGCCTGGACATGTTCAGCATGACGAAGGACGTCCTGGATACATACATCGACAGGTACCGTGACCTCACGCTCTTCGCCATGGATTCCCTGAACGCCCTCTACGCCCTCTCCCCCAAAGCAAACCTCCGCAGAAACATTTACGATTTTCTGACCGCGCTCAGGGACAGGGGCCTCACATCCATTCTCATACTCGAGACAGGGGGTGACGCCGAAAAGGGTGGCGAGAGGTTTCTCTCAGATGGCATCATAGAGCTGGGTGTGATTGAGAGCTACGATGGCGTTAAGAGGTACCTGCAGATCAGAAAGATGCGCGGTGCGAGACATCAGATGGAGAAGCACCATCTTGTCGTGAAGCCAGGCGGCCTTGAGGTCCTAGGGCCGATATACGGCCCATCCATTACTTCGTGTGGATAGGGTTCCAGCCCCAGCACGTGAGATCCGGGGAGCAGATCCGGTAAGGTACCGACCGGATTGAGGCATTCGGATGCTGCATCTATGATCGGCATCTTCACTTTCTCTCAGACTCTGAGAATTATCCCGACAAATTCCATGAGAAATATTACGAAAATATTTCAGACAGATGATAAGGTATTTTTCTATTCGATTTGAAGATACTCTCAGGAGGTCCTGCTGGTTGTTCATCATAGACGATCTTCTTCTGAGGAGCATCGGTATTTCCGTCCCGGGCCTGGATCTGATCTGGACGCTGGAGCAGATCAGAGGATACGCTCAGCGCGAGCTGTACAATCCTGAGCGGATCAGGAATCAGATAAAGGAGATCAGGCTGCTGTATGAGTTCGGAGAGATGAGCCGTGAGGAGTACGTGGAGAGGTCTGAGCAGCTGATGCAGCGGCTCAGGATAGCGGAGAAGATGGAGAGGTGATCTGCGGGACGAAGTGTGGATATCAACGGCTCTGTGTGCCAATCAGAGCCTTCTGACTGGAGGAGAATTGATGGTACTTCCTGAGAAAAATTCGGACCGTGGGCTGGCCGGCGCGATCGACCGGATACTCGACAAGGGTCTGGTCATCAACGCGGACATCACAGTCTCTGTGGCCGGGGTTGAGCTGCTGGGAATTAAGGTGAGGGCTGCGCTCGCATCATTCGAGACCGCTGCTAAATACGGCCTGGAGTTCCCATCTGGGATCCGCTGCGAGACTGCTGCATGGCAGGAGGCGATGCTCGATAAGGAGGAATGCCCGCAGTGCGGGAAGAAGGTGCAGCGCGAGGAGCTGATGCACGAGTGCTGCCCGTGGTGTGGATGGACGAGTGCACTCGCGAGGGATCGGATGCTGAAGATGCCTTTTGTTTTGAAGGACGATTATGGAACCTGATAGATGCACAAACGCGGGCTTGGTCGATCTCCTGGACAGGATACTAACCAAGGGGGTCGTGCTGAACGCAGATGTCATAATCTCAGTTGCAGGGGTGCCTCTGCTTGGCCTCAACCTCAGGGCTGCGCTTGCGGGAATGGACACCATGATCAGGTATGGCATATGGAGGGACTGGGATGCAGCTCAGAGAGCATGGGCGGCGGAGCAGCAGAGGCTAAAGGCGCTTAGCACGAATTTTCTGCTCAGGGGAGAGGATATACGTCTCAGGACCTTTGGCTCGTACTGGTATTCTCATGGAATCTACCAGGCCTGGAGGCCTGGAGACGTGTGCGTGACGAACAGACGTATAATCGTTTGCAGAAAGGAGCCCCCTGATCTCCTGTTTGCAGCATATTACGAGGATATAGAGCGTTTTGCCCTGGAAAAGGGAGAGGTTGTCGCGAAGATGGAGACGGATGTCCTGCGCATCTGCCTGAAAGACGGCACCGTGGCAAAGATCCATTCAGCAGAGATCCATGCCCTGAGAGATGCTGCAGAGCGTGAGATGCGCTCTCTCCGGTTGCTCCAGGATGCTGGGCCGGATGAACTCTATTCAGAGCATCTCACACCTCCAGAAATCCCCTCAAACATGAGCGCGACCTCCAGCGCGAAGAGCCAGATGGAATGCAAAATGCTGAGATGAGCAGCGGGAGCATGATAAATGACCATCAATATCGATGAGAGCAACCTGAAGCATGGCATTCTTGGATTGGTCGTAGCGCTTGTCGAGGTGATACGGGATGCCCTCCGTATACAGGCATTGAGGCGCATGGAGTCGGGTGTTCTGACCGAGGAGGAGGTAAACAGGCTCGGCGAGGCGCTGATGGAGCTCGATATCGCCATAGACGAAATCAAAAGAGAGCATGGGGTGACAGAATCAGTAAAGGCGGTACGCGACGGTCTGGATGAGATCGTCGATGACGTACTCGATCGGATGCTGAACCCTGAGAGGTGGGAGGAGGCGCATGAAGGAAAGTGATCTGAGGAATGCGATCGCGGAGATGGTCAGGGCTGAGATCAAAGCGATCGGCGACGAGCTGGCTCCCGTGATATCAGAGGTGGTGCGAGCGGAGCTCATACCAGCACTCAGAGCTTCGATAAGAGATGCGGTACTCAAAGAGCTGAGCGGCTGTGCATCATATGGTGAAGCTGAGAGTGGTGATATCCGTGAAGGCGTCCCTCAGATCACTTTCCAGGAACCCGATGAGATTAAAAAAGAGACATCGGGAAAAGATGCAGCTGTGGTGGCTGTGCACTCGAATGAGAATGGGCTCTACCTCTACTGCCTTGCTGATGCGAGCGTGTCCACAGCATTGGGATGCATGGGTATCGATGGATGTGAGGTGTACACCATCGCGCACGAGGGGGTATCAGCGGTAGTTCACAGCTGCCCGCTGGAGCCGTACAGGAGTGATGATGAGGAGACCGTGAAGAGATGGGTCAAGGCACACCAGCAGGTGGTTGATCTGGCAGCCGAGAGGTTTGGGACTGTGATGCCGTTCGGCTTCGATACGATAATAGCGCCTAAGGAATCCTGCACTGCAGAGGAAGTTCTGAAGAGATGGATCTCTGATGAGCTCGATGAGATAAGGAGAAAGATGGAGAGGATAAGGGGCAGGAAGGAGTACGGAGTTCAGATATTCTACGATCCTGCAGTTTTCAGCGAGAGGATCGAAAATGAGAGTGAGGATGTGCGGAGAATCAAAGAGGAGATGTCATCAAAGCCTCCAGGTGTTGCGTACATGTACAGGCAGAGGCTCGAGGCGGCTGTGAGGAGGGAGCTGGATGAGCTCATGGGCACGTATTTCAAAGAGTTTTATGAAAGAATTCGGGGTAACGCTGAGGACATAAAGGTGGAGAAGGTCAGGAAATCCGACGGCAACATGGTGATGATGATGAACCTATCTGTGCTTGCCAGCGATGAGAAGGCTCTCGGCCAGGTGCTGGACGAAATAGCTGCAGAGCCCGGGATCTCGGTCTGCTTCACGGGGCCATGGCAGCCGTATTCATTTGTATGAACTTCAAATCCTGCATGCAGAGGACTCGTTTGAATCACTGAAGAGACAGGCTCAATACCCAACGGCATGAGTTCCGTGGGGTCAAATGCCATTGATCTCAATGAACAAGTACACGAACCAGAACTCCCACAATGGCAGAAGGTCTAACTGACCATGTGTGGACACTAAAAGAACTTATGATGTTTCGGATACCAATTCAATGAATCAAGTACACGACCCAGCAACCCGTCTGCACAAAATTCAAGTTGTCGATCACATAGGAGCGAAGACGATAGCACCTCCGCCTCATCGCGAGGGTCCTATCTCCCGGCCGGATTCAGCTGGTGTTCAACCTTACCGATCGCTCCTGGCGAGGGCATCGTCTTCCTGATTTACCGGTTATACCTTGACCGATATCGTGTTCGGCGCGCCCATCGTGCCCATCATGTACCCCCAGTCGCCTGCTGTATCTGTGTCGCGCCCGTCCGGGTACCTCCCCCACGTCATATCGTTCGCGAGCGTGTCTGTTCTGAGAGGAGATTCATCCACGATATTCCCGGCATCATCGATGAGCTGGACCGCGCCGCTGTTGTTGTGCATCCACTCCTTCCTGCCGGGGGCGACGTAGAAGCCGTGCGGCTCGATCAAGACGCCCTCCGGTATGCAGATCTCGCCGATCCAGCTTTCATCCATTATCCTCACGCACCATCCGCCGATCATGACGCTCTCGTTCCCGGTGTTGTAGAGCTCAACCCACTCGCCCGAGCCCTCCGGCGGGCCGAGCTCCACCTCGTTCAGAACCACATCTGCTGCGCTGCAGCACGACAGAATCGATACCAGTATGATAATAGCTCTCATGATCACATCTCCTCAGGCCATGCTTATTATAGGTGCGCCTCAGGGATGCGCAGAACTGCAGTGGTGCAAGCGACAGGGCCAATACAGCTCCAGCGACCTGGAGCGCCTGCCGGACCTTCCTGGTCGTGGATGTATCGCCAGAGTTTCTATTAAGCGATGCTAAAGCCATTCAAATCGTGACAGCTCATCTCGAACTCCTCCAGGAGCTGGTGGAGAACACTTCCACCGGCAGGAGGTGGATCAGCTGAGCAGCTTGGAGAATCCGGCTGTCAGATCGATCCTTCATGTTGAGCAGACGGTGCTCTGTATTGCGCGCACCACCCCCTGCATGTTTCGACCCTGTCGCGGCCATCCAGCCCTTCAGAAAAGAGGGGCTGCCAGGAGACGGCTACCTGGCCAGCTCCCGCCTCAGGAACTCGATCACCCTGGGCCACGAATCCCCAGCAGCCCTCGCAGCGCCCTCAGCTGTTCCGCCCAGACCCTCCCAGACGTTGACTGTGGGAAGATAGAACTGGCGCATCGTTGTTGGGTAATACGGATACGTGATCAGCATGTGCCCTCCCTGATCGTAGGAGAGAAGCTGGTACGTGCGGGAGTGGTTGTGGGATCGCAGCCGATCGATCGCTATCTGTGAGAGGATATCCGATGGCCACACCCCGTCTCCAGGGTTGCCTATGAGCAGAAATGCCGCCTCCGATCTCTCCAAGGGTATGGTGGCCTCATCGACGCGGGATCTCTGCATCTCCAGGCTGTAGAGGAAGGATGGCGCATCCAGATAGGGTGTGCCGCTCTTCTGGGCCTCCAGAAACTGCCTCTCCTGCTCCTCACCCATCATCGCCTTCAGATACGGAAATGCCCTGCCCTGATACGTCCACGCGGGGGCATCCGGGTTCTCTCCGATGCCCGACCATATGACTCCGCTCGGTGTGTACCCCACCACTGCCTTGATCTGAGGATATATCGAGGCTGCGAGCAGGGCCAGCTCTCCACCACGCGATGCCCCGACGATTCCGATGTGGTCTCTGGCAACCAGGGGCTGCTGGTTCAGCCATTCGATCGCCCTTCCCACAGTCTCTACCGGTATGTTCTCAAGGGTCTGCGGCAACCCGGGTGCGCCGAAGTAGGCGAGCGCCAGAGTGGGCATGCGCGTCTTTGAGGCTATCACGCTCGCCCAGCCCTCCTTGTACCCGCCCTCAGAGCCGCCCAGCACTATGATCGCCGGCGTGGGCTCCTTTATCTCCTCAGGTATCAGGAAAACCCCGACGATGGGCTCCGTCAGATTCTCCCTGGCGAGATCGATCTGGGCAGTCCGCTGGATCTCCATTCTCTCCACCTCCCGGCCATTCACGTACAGACTCACGGTGAGGCTGTGGATCACCGGGAATGCGGAAACAAACTCTCCAGTCTGATTGACGCTCATGGACCAGAAAAGCCCTGCCTGATCGATCCCCTGGTACGAGCCCTCCGCTGGAGCATCTCGAGATGTGTCTATTGTTCCACTTTCGTCAGCTATAAATGATGCCTCCGAGGACCATGTGTTTCCTAAGATGTCCTGGCCTGAGACCCGCAGCGTGGCAATCTGCCCTGCATCAAGCCCGCTTGCCCTTATGCTGATTGGATCGCCGATCAGCACGTATTGTGGTTCCACATCCAGTCTCATAACATCCTCATCCTCCGCAGCGAAACACAGGAGAAGCATGCTTCCGATGGTGATAAAACATAGAACAGTCCTGCCCATATTAAAAAGCAATGAAAAATTCATGGCAGATTCTGTTTCAGGTGTAATGAATCGTCTCATGCGTTCTGCACCTTACTCGTACAAGATTTTCATCAGCGAACCTGTCCCAAAACAGCCAGCCGCCCAGATACCAATAAGACCCAGGATCACGAAGTCGTTTTGAATCCTGCAGACGGCCAGCGCATTTTTGAGACAGACATAATAGCCGCAGCTCATATCTATTAAAGATTTGGCTCATGTCCGCAGGCAGCAGTTGTGGCCAGGGGAGAGTTCTTCTCGGATGAGCAAGTTCTTTTTCGTATCACCCTGACCGATCGATGAGTGTTCGGCATGGATCTGTACAGATTATCATGGGGTTTTCATGGCGTTTCTATCGTTTTTGCGTCCTGTTTAACATCAGCATGTGGAACAAATTTGCCTGAACAGTTCAGCGCACGACCTGCAAATAAATGCGCAAATATCTATACATATTAAATTAAATTATACTCTTACTAGAAATACTTATGTATGATAAGTATCTAAATTACTTATCGTAATTACGTATCGTAGGTATGCGGTGGAGGTGATGTGAATGGATCCAAAAAGATGCGTTCTTCTCATTGCTGTGCTCCTCTCGATGCCCACAGCATGTGCGATATCCGTGAGCTACGGCTCCAGCGGCTATGGCGGATCTGTGACGCTCTCTGAGAGCTACGAGCTGGACACCTCCACGGGGCTATCGGAGTCGACTGGCCTGGGCCAGGGATCGGTGGAGCAGACGAAGAGCGCCTCTGGAACAGGAGCCAACCGCATCTCCACCTCCATATCGTCAAAGGGATATGCTGCTGGCACCAGCGTGGAAAGCACATCATCCCTCTCGCTGTCCAGCGCTGTTGCTGGAGATGGCAGCGTGGCTGGAATTTCCCAGGCTCTATCTGCCTCGGGCTCCGTAACTGCATCCCTGACAGGCGTCGCAGGTGATCTGGAGGCCGTGCACAGCACAGGTATTGAGTCTGGCCTGCTCTCATCCGCTCAGAGCATTGGAGTGGGAAAGGGCGTTTCAGCAATGGAGAGCACCCGGATCGCAGGCATGAACGGATATATCTCTGCAGGATTCTCGAGTAAGGAAGGGGCCGGGGAGGTGGCTTCCACGGTCTCCCGGGGAGCGCTGTCTGGCTTCCTCGGATCAGATAGCTCCACTGTGTACGGAGATCTCGCCCTGAGCGGCCCTGGAAGCCTGACAGCATCCGCCTCTGATGTGAAGAGCAGCAGCAGGCACGAGATCCTGATGGAGGATGAGGGAAGTGACGCAGATGAAATGGCATCAACGACGCTCCTGGCCTCCACCGGAGGATACGCCCTTTCAGGTGCATCTGTGGTCGCGACCGGGGACGGGGTGAGCCTGAGCTCGGTCATATCCAACCCGAAGGGTAGCATGGTCACAAAGGAGGCGCAGAGCGGTGTGTCCAAGCCGATGAGCTCACAGTCTCTGGGCGTGGCCACCGGAAGCAGCGTGACCACAACCTGGAGCAGGTCCGGAAGGGGCAGGATCTCTCCGATCTCATCGACCTATAAGAGCACAGATGGAACGAAATCTGTATCGAACAGCGTGAGCGGCACGGGATATCCATACAGCATAGCAGGCTCAGCCACATACAGCGAGAGCAGCGCTGCGATGTACCAGACGCTGAGCAGCACGAACGGCGCGCTCACAACATCCCAGAGCGCGTGGTCGAGAAGCAACGGCGAGGAGCTCAGAGCAGCCAGCTCTCTCGCCTCATCAGGCACCATCTCAGGCACCCAGATCGCCATCTCGGATCCAATCAAGGTCATCAGCTCGCAGTCCCTCACAGTAACAGGCAAAGCGACAGCGGCATCATCCTCTAGAGCGAGCTCTAACGGAGATAGCTCCTCTGCATCCGCGAGCATAAGCGGTGCAAAGGCCATGATGCTCACAACGCTCGCGGATGCATCGAACACCAGATACAGCAACGAGCTCCACCACAGAACCAGCGCTTTCGTTGACACCTCAGGATATGCGACATCGATAAAGGCTGACTCCTCTGCATCATATCTCAACAACTTCGCGAGATCCCACGGTGAGTGGACGAAGGCAGGCTCAGGAGAGCTCACGGTCAGCGCTGAGACCGTGAAGAGCGCGGTCTCGGATGTGGAGATCAAGACAGGAAGCGATGCCGCATTATCATACACGCAGTCAGGCACAGGATCGACCGTGAAGAGCGGGCTGTACTCATATGCGGCCACACGATCCGGCGGCGATGTGTACCTGTACCAGAGCCACCTCTACTCGCATGCTTACCCGAAGAACGACCACCACAGCATGGATGAGTACGTATCCACAGCATCCTCGGCCATATCAGCGAAGAATTCTGACATGAAGATACAGCAGTGGGAGAATGGCAAGTGGGTGGCAGCAAAGAACTACTACAGCTCGGGAAGCTACACAGCTGCGGTTAGAGCTAATGATATAGTGACCTCGTCATACAAGTGGGACAGGCTCTGGGAGGTGCAGCCGAGGAGCAGGACGCCATACGACCGGGTGCCATGGGGAGTGGAGTACATGTACAGCAGCTCCTCGCTCTCCAGGACCTACGGCGGCGAGGGGATCGATGTCGCGATAATAGACACAGGCGCTGACACTCTACATCCTGACCTGCTCATGAGGATCGAGGACTTCGCTGATGCATACGGTCCGGGAGAGTACTCACAGTCCGACACCCAGGGCCACGGGACGCATGTGGCGGGCACGATAGTTGCCGATGGCGGATTCGATGGGAAGGGAATCTACGGGATGGCACCTGAGGCAGATCTCAGGGTTTACAGCACCAACTTCTATTACAGCGATGTCGCCAGCGGGATCTACAGGGCCACGGATCTCGGAGCTGAGATAATATCGATGTCCCTCGGCGGCTCTGTCGAGTCCATCACGCTCAACAGAGCCCTCGATTACGCGATGGCAAACGGCGTTCTTGTCGTCGCTGCAGCCGGAAACGGTCTGCCGGGCAATCCGACGATGGCAACGCCAGCCCGCTACCCAGGGGTCATCGGCGTCGGCGCCATAGACAGCTCAGGAAATGCGATATGGTGGTCTTCACCGGGAGCAAACGACGGCGATTACGTCCCTGAGGGGAACGAGGTCGCATTCGGAGCTCCCGGCGTGAGCGTTTACTCGACGTACCCGACATCCAGCGGGTACTACGCAACGATGAGCGGCACGAGCATGGCAACGCCACACATCGCCGGGACTGCTGCGAGCCTCTGGTCCAGGTACCTCATCTACGGAGACGGTGCGAACGATATCAAGACCATCATGATGAACTGCGCGAAGCAGAACGATGTCACCACCGTGAAGGTGACTCCTGAGTCAGTATGGTACAGAAGCCATGCAGAGCCGTACTCCAACTCCGGATATTACAAGATGGTATATCCATACATGGACGGCTCGACACATTACCTGAAAATCCTCCAGGGCGATGATATTCTCACAGGGCTGGGGGTTCCGAGAATAACACTGTAGGGGAGTGGCGGCATGTGCGTGGCAGGAGTTCAAACCTGCACGCACATGTTACTGATGATTGTCACAGCAGCCAGGATCCTGTACGTGGTGATGTGCACTTCCATCAACGGGTGCTGTTAAGCAATGCGTTTTGGATTCGCGTGACCTCCTATGCGACCTGAGGGCCAGTATTTGCTCAATGCGCTCATCAGGTCGATATGCCTTCAAAGAGAATCCAGGGTATGCTGGACAGGGGGCCTTCTCACCCCCAGACAGCGCTCGGCTGCTCTTGCGACCCTCTCCCTGTGTTCCTTGATTGTGTAAACACCAAGCCTCCATGTCGCCCTGTGTGCATCCTCCAGCATCCTTATCACAGGCGAGATCTCCCGGAGCTGGAGAACCTCATCATCGACCATCACAGGGAAACTCCCCTCTGGAACCTCAGGCGCTGGCGGGCTGTCCAGGAGCACGTACCTCTGATCGACGCCTGCCTCTGATGCGATCTCCTCTGCAAGCCTCCTCTCGCTTCCAGCCTTTGGCACGAACTCCAGGGATTCGGCGCCGACGTAAAGCGCCCTCTTGAAGAGCCTCCTGGTCTTGATCCGCTCCGCGATCTCAGAGGCGTATCCTCCTGCGGATCTCATGGCCGCAAAGAGCTCGATGTCGTCCATTCTCAGAATTGATGATGGATCAAAGCCGAGATCCTCGATCATGTATCTCAGCGCACATGCAACCATGCACTCGGAGATCCTGCAGACGTGGTGCTGATAGACAGTGGGCTGCATGAGAAGTCTCGAGAGAAGAAGAGACTCGGCAGCATGAACACCTCCTGAGTCGATCATGAGCTTGCCTGCGGATAGATGCATCCTCTCGATGAGCCTGAGGTGGTCGAACACTCCATAAGCAACGCCTGTGTAGTGCGCATCTCTTATCAGATAATCCATCCTGTCCACATCTATCTCCCCCGAGACTATCTTCCCCAGCTCTGTTCCGCCCTTTATGAGCCTCTGTATCTCCTCAGGCGTTATTCCGTAATGCTCGAGGCGAGCACGGATATCCTCAGATCTGAGCAGATCCATGATGCTCTCATGCCCGCGGCGGAGGTACCTGGAGAGCATCGGCTCTGTCACATGCGAGAGGGGGCCGTGGCCGATGTCATGGAGAAGAGCCGCAGCCTTTATCTTCATCGCGTCGTCATCGCTGAGCCCCAGCCGGTCGCTGAGGATCACCGCAAGATGATATGAGCCCAAGCTGTGCTCGAACCTGGAGTGAGATGCTCCTGGATACACAAGACACGCAAGCCCGAGCTGCCTGATCCAGCGGAGCCTCTGAAGCTGCGGGGCGTCCAGCAGCGAGAGGCACAGCCCATCTATCTTCACATACCCGTGAACGGGATCCCTGATCTCCACCATGCGATCATCGATGGTGCAGATTATAAATAATGGCATCCCATCATCAGGTGATGACTGCAAGGAGATATGCTGCTCTGATCACGATGATGCTGATCTCGATACTGGTCTCACTTCTCCCAGCACATGCAGCAGATATCACGGGGCTCTGGGACTTCAGGTATGATGTCGCCTGGTCGACCACATCTGATATGCTCGGGAGCTCGATCTTCTCGATCGTCCAGAACGGCAGCGTCATAGCGGGAGATGCATACATCGAGGAGCCGGAGCAGATGAATGGAAGGATCGCAGGCACCTGGGCTCCTGATGGCTTTCAGATCACAGCAACGATGTACAGGAAACGTCTTCTCATAATATCCCTAAAGGGCAGCAGCCAGGATTCCGGCATCCTCAGGGGAAGCTTCGTCGCAGCATCATCCGATGGCAGGGCATGGAGGGGCAGCTTCATAGCCACGCTCACAAACCCTGATCCCAGCTTCCTCAACGTCACATCTATGACAGGCAAAAATGAGGTTGCAGCCGAATCAAAGGCTGCGCCGAGCACAACCGGCTCCGCAGCAAAAAGCAGGTTCTTCGAGATACACTACTCGAGGGATGAGACGATATACCCGAGGCCTGTGATGTGATCTCATGCGTGCATCCGCTTATTGTCATGACAGGAGCCACTCTGGGATAAATCGCTGTCACTGTGCTGCCGGAGGGCGCAAGTTATATATCAAACAGTAATCATTTTAAAATAGATGAGTGGGAGTCAATGCAGGGAGTTGATCTCATGAAATTTTTGCTTGCACTTGTTGCCCTTCTCATGCTGATTGCCGCTCCTGCCTGCTCTATATCGGTCACTTCGAGCACTGCTGGCAGCGCTGGAGGGGCGACAGCACATGGGACGTACAGCCTCGCAAACGATGCATCTCTTGTCTCGGACGTAACTCTGGGAGGCGGCGCGCTTTCCAGGCAGTCTGCGTCTGCCGGACCCGGCATGATCGCTGAGGGCGTCTCCAGCGGATCAGGCTCTGTGAGCAGAACGGTGGCAGCTGACGGCTCGTTAAGCTACGCGGCCAGCGATGATGCCTCTGGGGCAGCTGTCTCGTCGGGAATGCAGGCCTCGCTCAGCGGATCCGCAGGGATCTTCTCAGCGGTCTCCAGCGGCGCTGAGAACGAGATGACCGTGGCCGGAGGATTCCTTGGGGAGGGCGGGGATATGAGCGTCTCGCTCACATCCGTTGCCGCAGATCAGGCCATGACAACCGGCGAGGCCTTCGCCCTCGGAACCCAGTGCTTAAACGGGGAGCTTACGCAGGGGATAGCCGGCCAGGATGCTGCTGTGAGCGTCCACGCACTGTATGTCTCAGATGATAAGAATATAGGGGAGTTCGGGGTCGTCGCACAGAACGCGAAGGGTGGGGCTACCGCAAAGCCCGCGCCTTCAGAGCCCTCATACAAGCTGACAGGCTACAGGTGGAGCAGGAATCCGCAAATCGTTATAACTGTTTCCTCAATAGATTTACCATCCTCGATTTCCGCGGGAGATGTGAAATCGCAAATCACATCTGCAGAAATTAGTTGGGACACTGTAGCTGCTGAGGCCCTTTTCGGGAATGTTGCAGAAGCAAGCGATGGATTCAACCGTGACTTTGGAAAATACGGCACACGTGACTACAAAAATGTGCACATGTGGACCACGGATACACGCCTCTCTGATAGTACAATAGCCATGACCATCACATGGTACACAAGATCAAAGATTGTAACAGGTGCTGACGGCAAGCTGTATTCTCAGGCGGTTGAATCCGACTGCTGGTACAACGACAGACTTAGCTGGCGCATTGATCAGGATGAAGGTAATAAGGCGAGCAGCTTCGACATCCGCACAATCGCCCTGCACGAGCTCGGACACACGCTGGGTCTCAAGGATCTGTACGACAGCAGTAACACAGACCAGATCATGTACGGATACAACGACGGGACCTCACGATGGACGCTGGGCAGTGGGGATATCGCAGGAATCCAGAAGCTCTACGGTGCACCCTGAGGACCGAAGGGTCCCATTTCTTTTTTTTTGATTCTCTGTACGCCGTCATATCCGGAACTTCGATTGATTGCGCCCCTTCAAACCTCAGTCCCATCCCGCAGCTCCACGGCCACGCCGCGTCTGGAGGCGACCATCTCCCACCCGCTCATCCTGGCCCTTCCTGTCCCGAGGAAACCATCTCCGACAACGATAACCTCATCCCCGGGCCGGATCTGCTCGTCAGCGTCGACCACTCCGGGCGCCAGCACGGTTCCTCTGGGCGTGAAATCACCTATGCGCACTGTGTAAGCTTTGAGCGGCAGCAGCCTCCTCGCGCCCTCCAGCGTGAGCGCGATCCTGCCGCTGCTGATGGAGGCGAGTGCTCTTCCCTCTGAATCAAAGAGCCTGCTCCCCTTCACCCTCGTGCCCTGAATGAGGGCATCTCCAGCTCCAGATCCGAAATAGAAGTCGACCTTCGCCCTGAACTCCTGGAGCCTGAAGTTTCCGATGGGCCTGGTACCGGTGCAGGCAGTCTCCAGCGCCTCCCTGAGCCTCTCGAGATCCTCCGGCCCTGTTCCGCCGCCCGTGTACACAGCCTCAATCCCGCCATCACGCAGCGTCTCGCACAGCTCGCCCTCCACATGCGCAACGATGCGGGAGTACCTGTGCCTCTCCAGGTATGATCTCAGAGAGCTCATGAGCCAGGCCCTCTCTTCCAAATCCCATACACCTGTAACGGGTGTGTCGTAGTGCGCTGCAGGGTACACATCCTCAAGCTCCCTTGGGACTATCGCGAGCGGCGAGGTAAGAATGAGCTCGTGGACGAATCTGCGCATCCCGCCCATGACAGATCGAAACAGCCTGTGGCTCCTCGACTCGGAGTAGGGCTTCCTGGCGGAGCATGGGAGGAGGAGAAGAACATCGCTCTCAGGCGGCCTGTACCTGGTGAGCACCCTGCTGACGAACCTCCGGACCTCGACCCGGCGCAGCGACTCCGAGGTGTTCGCATACATCACACCTCCTCTGTGCGTCGGAGTCCTGCGCTCCAGGTAACTCTCATGCATGTCCGCGAGCCGGAGCGCCGCGGTCATCCACGGCACGCATCTGACCTGCCGCTCCACATACTCCCTGAGGGTGCCGGATCTTATACAATTCCTGACCCACGCCAGCTCCTCCTCGAGCTTCAGGATGTTGTGCGCCGCTACGTCTCCAGAGGAGCAGTGCTCACACCTGCACGGTAGCTCAGAGATATCCTCTCTTTGAAAGATACCATCCCTCGTATGATACCTGTTGTAGTGACCGTCCATCTCCACCCTCACAGAGTCGACGATATCCACGCCAAGGTAGATGAGCAGCGAGAGGTTCGATGGGGTAGCGAGCGCAGGGGTGTAGAGTGCAGAGTCAGGGGGTATCGACTCCCGGATCTCTATCAGCGTATCGACGAGATCCCTCGCAGCTGCGATGGTCCCCGCTGCCGTGAGGACATACACGTCCGCATCTTTTTGAGCGTCTTTTTTAACGGATGAAACGTCTGTAACCACAGCCCTTGGCGCATCGATATCCATATCGATATCCTGCGCCACATCAGATGGATACGGAAGAACTATGAGCTTCCTGCCGTCCGATAGGGATCTTGCCAGAAAGATCGTGGCGTCCCTCGCCTCCTCCGGGCTTCTGTACCTGAAGACGCTTCCTGCGCTCACATAGTCCTCTGGCGATATGATGCATGGCGTCGTGATGTTCCGGTATAGCATCAGCCTGCCAAGGCGCGCAGGCCCGTCCCTTCTGAGGACCTCAAAGAACCGCATCCCTGCAGCCCTCCAGATAGCTTATCTCAACATGGAACTCCGCGCCCGGGTTCTCTCTGATGAGTGATCTGAGCGCATCAAGCGCCTCCTTTACAGCATCCTCATCCATCTCATCAGGCAGCTCAGCATTCAGGGGGTACATCTCCTCCAGGCCAAGCGGGTACGGCCCGAATGGAGGGAGGAAACCCAGGATGTGATCGTATCCGTTGCATTCCTCCTCTCCAGGACTCCTGTCCGTCACCAGGACCCTTCCCCTAAGATCCAGCCTGCAGATTCGCTTTCTGTACCTCAGGACCTCAGGCCTCCTCGCAGACTCGCTGCTCAGGTAAAACGGAGTCGATTTCGAGACACGATCTAGTCTTTCTAAATACTCCGCGTATCTTGAGAGATGCTTGAACGCCTGGTACATCCTCGGGTGGGATCTGCATCTCCTCTCAAGATGCTCCCAGAGAGATCCCTCGTGGATGCTCTGCCTCACAGCCCTGATCTCCTGGAATGATACCGCTAGGTTGTGGCGGGCGAGAAGCTCCACCCTCTTAGGGTTTTCGCTGAGAGATTCAGGTGTGTGCTTTCTGCACACCTCGCACGAGCAGGGCAGATATCTCAGCTCAGAAAGCCTGTATGTGCCGGTTGGTGTGAGGTATCTCCCATCACGCGCGTAAAGCGCATACGCCGCGGAATCGAAGAGATCGCACCCCAGGGCTGCTGCAAGTGCGAAGACCATCGGATGGCCGGCGCCGAAGAGATGGACAGGCACCCCAGGACCCAGTCCGGTCTTCGATGCGACCACGACATCGACGAGCTCCCTGAACCTGTAGCTCTCCATTAGCGGAACGACCGCGCCGATCGGATACACATCGAATCCCATATCCCTCAGCCTGCGCGCCGCAGACTCTCTTAGATCAGGGTAAACGCCGCCCTGCACCGGCCCTGCGAGAAGGAGATCATCCCTCCTGTGCTCCACAGCCTCCCTGAGCCGCCTCTCTGTCTCCGCGAGCTCCCTCTCGGCCTGCTCTCTCGGAGCATCAGGAGATGTTGGTATGTCCAGCGGCACGGAGATGTCTGAGCGGATCTCCCGCTGGAACTCGAGTATCTCAAGAGGCTCTATGTCCACACTACCGTAAACGGAGAGCTGGAATGCGCCTGAGTCTGTCATAACCGGCCCGTCGAAGTTCAGAAGCCCGTGAACCCCGCTCTCGAGCGCCGTCTCCCTTAGCACCTGATCCTGATGGATGATGTAGCTGTTTGTTATGATCATCTCAGCGCCGAGGTCAGCCAGCTGCTGGGGGTCAAGCAGAAGCACGTGTGGGTTCACCACAGGCATGAGCGCCGGCGTCTCCACAGTGCCGTGGGGCGTGTGCAGCCTCCCTATCCTGCCGGCCAGGTCTTTGTGTAAGATCTCAAAGCAGCCCTGCATATCCAATCGGCTCCACGGATAGACATAAATAGGTTGGGACCGATGGCGATACAAAGCCAGATATTATGGGGGTACATCAAAATATGAGATGTATGGCATTATTATTACTGCTGTGCCTGGTTGGGGGGGCGGCTGCGGATGCCATGTCCGAGCCTCAGTACAGCAGAAACCAGCTGATTTACCTCAACGGTCCGGACACAGGCAGCTTCCAGCAGGATGTTCAGAACTACTGGAACACCTATATCGAGAAGGGTACAGGCAGCACAGAGGCAAGCAAGAGCATGAGCATATGGTTCAACACATTCCCGCTCAAGTTCGAGAGCCCTGTTAAGCTCGGAGAGTCGACGTTCGCAATGGGCACATTCACTGCGAAGAACGTCAGCCCGACGGTCTGGAACAGCATAATGCTCGAGAGGGAGACTGTGTACAAGTTCGGCCTTGATAGAAGCTCGGCTTACATGCCGCTCTCTCTTCCCTCCAGCTTCCAGACCGTAGAATCATCAGGAAGCTCCTCAGCACAGGAGTCCCAGGGGCAGATAATCACCCAGAGCATAATCGCAAGATTAGGTGTGTGAGATACGCGCCCGACAGGCGCTGCTCACAATTTATGAACCTGTGCGCATGAATGAATTGCTTCACGCTCCTGTGTGTTCGTAGAGGGCAAGAAAGCAGGTTGCTGGAACTACACATTCATTCATCAATAACACATAGCAGGGCAGTGCCTATTCTAAATCATCATATGGACAAGAGCGTTGCTGCATAACCGCCGGCTTGAGCGCAGGCTGAAATGTGATGTACTTGGAGTTCCCAATGTAGCAGTCTTAGTGAGACCTGCATCAGGCTCTGAAGGAAATCCCTCCAAGTTGATCCTACTCTATGCGACAGAGGCCCAGTCGCACAGAGATGCTACTGTTTCTCAGACATCATGAGTTTCAGGTTTTGCAGAAGCTTCTCGTATGTTGCCCTGATGTGCTCCGGTATCACCCGTGTGTCGGCCAGAACAGGCATGAAGTTCGTATCACCCTTCCATCTCGGAACGATGTGAAGATGGATGTGCTCCGCGATGCCAGCGCCTGCAACCTCTCCCATGTTGATTCCCAGATTGAAGCCGTCGGGCCGCATTGTTCTCTGGAGCACGGATACACAAAGATCAGCAAGCTCCATGAACTCCTGAAGCTCATCCCCGCTCCATCCCGATAGAGTCGATGTGTGCCGGTAGGGAACAACCATCATGTGGCCGTTGTTGTACGGAAAGGCGTTCATTATCACGAAGTGGTTTCTTCCGCGATAGAGTATCAGGTTCTCGGGGTCCCTGTTCTCCCTGGGCTTCTCGCAGAATATGCAGCCCTTCCCCTTCTCGCTCAGTATGTAATCGATGCGCCAAGGCGCCCACAGAACGTCCATCTGCCGCCTCCCTCTCTCCTGGATCCTATGCCTCCCGGTCGCTACATCCTTTGCACCTACTTAAGGTCCAGCGCTATTGCAATCAGATACCTGCCTCTCAAACACCACCCTCCGTCCCTCTATCCTCGGCCTCCCCTCGAGAAACATCTTGATGGCCTTCGGATACGCCCTGTACTCTGCCCTCTGGATCCTGGCCTTGAGGCTCTCATGCGTGTCATCCGGCTTCACCGGCACTGGCACCTGGTACACGATGGGACCGTGATCGACCTCCTCGTCGACGATGTGTATCGTCGTTCCGGTCCATCTCACCCCGTAGTCCAGAGCCTGCTGGAAGGCGTCCACTCCCCTGAAAGAGGGCAGGAGAGCAGGATGTATGTTCAGAATCCTGTTCCTGTAGTGCCGCACAAACTCAGGAGAGAGGATGCGCATGTAGCCTGTCAGGACCACCAGATCGACCCGTGCATCATCGAGCCTTTTGATGAGAAGCCTGTCGTAATCCTCTCTGGACAGGCCTGTTGGGTCGATGAACTCAGCCGGAACGCCAAACTCCCTGGCTATTCTGAGAGCTCCAGCGTCCGGCTGGTTGGCCAGGACAAGCACCACCTCTGCCCTCAGGTAACCTGACCTGGTGGCCTTTATTATGTACCTGAGATTCTCCCCGCGCCCTGAGGAGATGACACCAATGCGCGAAAGGGGCGTCGAGCCGGTAAAGGTTTCACTTTCCAAGTACGATCTCTATCGCAGAGACGTTGGTCTCCCCTCTGTCCGTGTTCAACGTCTCGGTCGATATCTTTATGTCCTTTACCACAACATCGCCCAGGAACCTGCTGCGTGAGACCTCAGCGACATCGACGGCTCTGGAGATCGCACGCCCTCTTGCCATTATCCTGACTTCCTTCGCACCGCTGTTGAACTGGGTCACTACAGCCAGCACATAGTTCATCACTGGTTTATTGCCGACGAACACCACATCATCTTCTGCCATGGTTGGTCACCACCTTGGAACTAACTTCACAGTGTTTGATGGTATCATAGCCAAGCATCTGATGCCTGATCAATCCGCTGATCCGGCGAATAGGCACTATCACTTGGCCAGGAGCCCGGTCCTCGCTGGTCGCGCCGGACAGGGCCTCCACGGCCGGTATGATAGGACACCGCCATTCAGGATGGATCTCATGAGATATATAGACTGTGGTGTCATTAAGGCATGACGGAGATGTTATATCGTATCATATTCAAAACCTCCCTGCCGGAGAGCAGGGCTTTATCCGCAGGTCGGAGCGAGCTGCCTTTCAGTGCTTTGATGGAGGCCGGTAAAGGTGAACGTCCGGAGAACGCACCCGGGCAGGCAGTGAGCTCTCCTGCCGCATTACGCATGATGCTGAGGGTGTTAATGGATGGACGAGTGGCATGATGACTGGCCGCCGCTTCGCGGTGATTACAGGGTTGGCGACAGGAGACGGGGCGTCGCGGTGGTCACACTTGCAAGCAGCCTGGATATCAGAGGGGCAGCTATAGTCGGGACATGCAAGACCGAGAATCTCGGGGTGGAGAAGATCGTGGCGAACCTGATCTCCAACCCGAACATAAGGTACCTGATCGTCTGCGGCGCTGAGTCGCGGGGTCATCTGCCCGGCGACGCGATAATATCCCTTCACAGAAACGGCACTGACAGCAGCGGCAGAATCATAGGCGCTGCAGGAGCGATACCTTTCATACAGAACCTCCAGCGCGAAGCCGTGGAGCGATTCCGCAGGCAGATCGATGTGGTGGATATGAGAGGGGTTGAGGATATCGCTGAGATCGAGAGGGCTGTTGAACACTACAGCGAGATCGCAGAGCCGTTTCAGGAGCCGCCGTTTGAGGTCGTCAAAAAAACGCATAGGTCAAGCCCACAGCCGGGCGGTATCGACGTCAGCCTCGGACCTGATGTGTGTCTGGATGTGGATGCATGGGCAGTGTTTCTGCTGACCTGAGCTGGTGATGTGTTTGTTCAGATTTGCCAGGGATCAGTCGGTGATCAACATCGCAGGCCTTCGCATCGGAGGCCAGCCGGGGGAGCTGCCAACAGCCCTGGCCGGGACTGTTTTCTACCATGGCCATAACATAATCTCCAATGAGGAGATGGGCATATTCGATGTTAAGCGGGCTGAGGAGCTCATAAACAGGCAGGCTGAGATCTCAGAGGAGACCGGAAATCCGGGGATGCTGCACATATTCGCGAGCACCCGGCGCGCTTTTGAGAGGTACCTCGATTTCATCGATCCCATCTGGAACGGACCCCTGATAATAGACTCATTCGATCCGGAGACAAGGGCGGAAATGGCGATGCATGTGACCGAGGTCGGATACGCGGACCGGACAGTATACAACAGCATAGGTCTGGCATCCACTGAGAGGGAGATGCGCCTGCTGAGGGAATCGGATATCGACTCGGCGATACTGCTCGCCTTCAGCCCCAATGCATCGAGCGTTGAGTCAAGGATGGAGCTGCTGAGCCGTGAGGGCGGTCTCCTGGCAATTGCCAGAGGGGCAGGTATAAACAACATGCTGCTCGACCCGGGCGTGGCGCCTCTCGGGAACGGGGCCGGTGCCGCGCTCAGGTTCGCTATCGTCGCAAAGGCGAAGCTCGGCCTTCCCGTCTGCTCAGGTATGCACAATGCTGCGAGCTCGTGGGAGTGGCTGAGATCAAAGGAGAGATGCGTGAGGAACGCATGCGATGCATCCACAGCAGCCCTTGCAGCATCTTTCTGCTCCAGCCTCGTCCTCTACGGCCCGATCGAGAATGCAGGGATTGTTTTTCCTGTTGTAGCCATGACAGACATCATGATTTCAGAGGCGCTGGAGGAGATGGAGGTGTGGCCGGTGTGGTCGCACCCCAGGAACAGAATGGTATAAGATGAACGCACAGAAACGCGCTCAGAACTCCACGATGCTGCCACCTACCAAGGAAATATCAAGGGAATATGGCGGGGAGAGCATCTCCCAGCGCCATGAAGATTCAGATCCCCACTCTCGCTGCCCTCTGGCTTTTGCGTGTCGATCTCACAGCATCCAGATCCAATAGCCTGGGTATCCCAGATCAGCTCACGATCTCGTAGGTGACCAGCACTGTCGTCTTCACCTCGACCATGCCAGGCTCTGTCGTGCTCGGCTCGACTGATGGGCCGAAGATGCCGAACGGTATGTCCCACAGGTAAAGCGGGCTCTCTGTGATGTCCACGATCTTTCCAAGCCTCCCGCCTGCTGCGCTGACCATCGCCTCTGCTGTCGCCCTGGCGTTCTCAACCGCCTTCTTCCGCGCCTCGTTCTTTGCATTTGTGGCATCGCTCAGCGCATAGCCTGTCACCGCTGCATACACACCTGTGCTCTCTGCAGTTTGCTTGATGCTCTCTATGGTGCTCTGCGTCGGGTTCGCAAGACGTATCGAAGCAGATACGGTCACAATGGTCTGGTTCACGCATATGCTCTCATTCGATGCGCCTCTGCTGCATACCTTTGTGCTCTGAATCCCTGTGGAGTATCCCTGGAGTATCTCACAGTTCCTGGTGCACGCATCCCTTATGGCATCGAGGCTGCCGTTCAGCTTCTCAGAGCTCTCCGCATACGCCTCTGTCACGTTCTCATTATCGCTTGATGCCGATACAGAGATGTACACGACATCCGCAGGCACCGTCACACTGCCCTCCCCAACAACTGTTATCGTGGGAACGTCAGCTGCAGATGCCAGTGATACAGCAGATACAGAAATCAGCATCAGTACCGCGACATATTTCAAATCCATAACCGATCCCCCATCGTTGATTAACGTAATCCATATTAAAAGAATTCGGTCTGATGTGGAAATTTGTGCACGCTGTTACGTGACAACCTGCCAGTATAGGTCCGGCCATACGTTTCTGGCGATGAATGCTTCCCGCAATCGAGACCCCAGATTTGATGATCGCACAGCAGCGTTTTTGCATCTGGTGATGGGAGATCGCCAGAACCGGCACTCGACCTGACGGCTGGGAGCAGCTACCGTTCACAGTCTTCGAAGAGCCGCCTACACAGCCCGTAGCCTCCAGCTCATCTCCTGCACGCCATCGCCACGAGATCCACAAGATCTATAACCCTGCCGTGGCCTCCGGCCTCGTTAAGGTTCCTGACGCACATCGGGCACGCTGTTACGATATATTTCGCCTCTGGAGGCGCATCAGCGAGCCGTCTCCGAGCTATCTCAAGTGATACATCCCTGTAGCCAGCCCTGACGCCCCCTCCTCCCCCGCAGCATCTGGCGAGCTCCCTGCTGCACCTCATCTCCTCGAGCTCGCAGATCTCCCTTATGACCCTCCTCGGCTGATCAAAGATCCCGTTCACCCGGCCGAGATGGCACGGATCGTGGTAGGTAACCGTGAAATCAAGAGGTCCGATTTCAAGCTCGGATACGTGATCAGCCAGGAACTCCGCCACGCTCATGACCTTTAGACCGTAATCGTTTTTGAGAGTGGTGTAGCAGCCAGCACATCCTGTTATTACAACATTCACATCCATCTCGTTCATCTGGCGCAGGTTCTCCTCCATGCATCCCGACGCATCCAGTCCGGTTCTCAGAAGTGGCGATCCACAGCACCGCTCAGATGGGAGGAGCGATACACCGAACCTTCTCAGAATCCCGAAAGTCCTTGCTGCAGTCTCCGGATACCTGTAGGAGGCCATGCATCCTGCGAAGTAAACCTGGTCTGCCTTTACATCTGGGGATGCATCTGATCCAAGAATGCTGAGCCAGCTGTGCCTCCGTCCGGTCTCCCCAAGACTGTTTCCCGTGGATGAGATCCTGTCACGGAGCTCGATCTGCCAGGCTTTAGCGATCTTCCTGGACGCGAGCACACTTCTCGCATCCTCCACGACTTTAGAGGGAGAAACACCCGCAGGACACATCTGAGAGCAGAGAGAGCATGTTGTGCACGTTCCCAGGCTATCCAGCGCCCATGAGCCGTCCACGTCGTCCAGGATCTTCCCGATGAGGATCATCCTACCGCGGGTGCTGAATGACTCCCATCCCAGAACCTCGAAGCTGGGACAGACCGCCCGACATGCACCACACCTCACACACCTCCTGATCTGATCGATATCGATCACTGACATACCTCACAGACCCAGCTTGCCCGGGTTCAGTATCCCCTTCGGATCCAGAGCGCGCTTGATTGCGCGCATGATATCCAGAGCAGGCCCCCACTGCATCTCCATGTATTCAGCTCTCGACCCGCCGATTCCGTGCTCCGAGCTCACAGTTCCGCCGAGCTCTATGGCAGCTCTGTGGATCATGTCCGCCGCTCTTCTGAGCCTGGTCCACTCATCCTCGCTGCTCACATCTATGAACCATGCGACGTGCAGGTTGCCATCGCCAATATGACCGTACTTCATCGCCGGGATGCCGGTGCTGTCCGATATCTCCTGGACCTTTCTCATCAGATTGGGAATCTCCTTCATCGGAACCCCCACGTCCTCCCCGACATAGACGCGGCTCTTCGATGGATCGAGCCTGGAGATCGCAGCGCCGACAAGCTCCCTGGCAGCCCAGATCTCCGACATCTCCCTCTCATCGGATGCGATCCTGATGCTCTGCGCCAGGCCTGCACAGGCCTCTGATATCCTTCTGGCATCCTCGGATGTCGAGAGATCTGTTCCATCAACCTCGAAGAGGATAACATCACCGTCTGGAAGCACAATATTCGGATCGCATCTTCTGAGCACCTTAACAGTTGTGCTGTCCATTATCTCGCATGCGGACGGCACGATGCCTGCGGAGAATGTCTTCACAACGGCCATGCCGGCAAGCTCAGAGCTCTCGAATGATGCCATGACCAGCCTCCGTCTCCTCGGGATGGGCACGATCCTGAGCCTCGCGGCTGTTATGATCCCAAGCGTGCCCTCCGCCCCGACCATGAGCCGCGTCAGATCGTATCCGGCGGACGACTTCAGGACCCTCGAGCCTGTTCGGATAACCTTGCCGTCAGCCAGAACGACCTCAAGATCCAGAACATAGCTCTTCGTGGTGCCGTACTTAACGCACCTCATCCCGCTTCCGTTGTTTGATATCAGTCCGCCTATCGTGCAGACGCTGGAGCTTCCTGGATTCGGAGGAAAGAAGAATCCATGAGGTTTGAGGGCTCTGTTGAGATGCTCAACAACAACCCCAGGCTCCACATGGACCTGCAGGTTCTCCACATCGATCTCCAGAATTTTATTCATGCCGGACATGTCGAGGACCATGCCACCCCTGAGGGGCACAGCGCCGCCTGCAAGGCCGGTGCCAGCGCCTCTCGCTGTCACAGGTATCTCGTATTTGTATGCGAGACTGAGTATCCTGGATACCTCTTCTGTCGTCAGAGGTCGAACGACGTACTCCGGGAGGCCGTGTACCTGAGATGCATCGCAGGAGTAGCAGCATAGCTCAGCTGGCGAATTCGAGACCCTGGGTCCGACTATACCTCTGAGCTCATCCATGATGTTACGGCTCCGTTCCGGTGACATTCTCCTCCAGGCTCAACGGAAGATCTCGTAGCTGAGATGATGTGATAAAAAGATTTTGTCCGGAGGCAGATCGCGGCTCTGAATGTGCCGTCGAGATCCACTTGCATGGTGCTGTGTTGGATAAGTCATGAAAATCCGCAACCAGAAGACGATTCCAGGAATGCGCGGATAATAGATCAGAATCGATATCTCGAGACATTATCTCGAGAGGTTATCCAACACAGCAGCTGATAGTGGAAGAGGGCTGAAGGGAGGTGAGCGGTCGTGGGCTTTAAGCGCCGGTCCCTCGACAGCCAGCGGGTCAATCAATGTGTGACGGGTGGAACCTCGTAATGTATAGCAGGACCAGTACCTTCCCGGTCGAGTCATCGATGGATATGAGCTAGATCATTATGTGACTCAAGGACTACCAGGAATCCTCATATATGTCTTTCCTGTTCTGAGGGATGTGTGGATAGCCCATGATAGACATAGCAATTCCAAAGGGGAGCCTGCTCAACCAGACCCTCGAGCTCTTCGAGAGGGCTGGGCTGGAGGTGCGGAGGACGGAGAGGGAGTACAACGCCAGGATAAACGACCCCAGAATAGGCAAGGTGAAGATCCTGAGGCCACAGGAGATCCCGACCTACGTCAGCAGGGGATACTTCGATCTGGGCATCTCGGGCACAGACTGGATCGTCGAGTCCGGAGCAGATGTTGTGACAGTGGCCAACCTGAACTACGGGAAGCAGGGGCCTGGAGTTGTTAAAATCGTCGTCGCGGTGCCAGAGTCGATGCCGATCAGCTCCTCCAGAGAGATACCTCCAGGGAGCAGGGTTGCGACAGAGTACCCGAACATCACCAGAAGCTACTTCGAGCGGCTGGGCATACCGGTTGATGTGCAGTTCTCCTACGGCGCCACCGAGGCGAAGGTTCCTGAGCTCACGGATGTCGTTGTCGATCTCACAGAGACAGGCTCGACGCTGATCAAGAACGGGTTGAAGATAATCGATGTCATAATGGAATCGACATCAGAGCTGATAGCAAACCAGCAGAGCTGGTCAGATCCCTCCAAGAGGGAGGAGATCGAGGCGGTGGAGACTCTGCTCTCAGCGGTGATCAGGGCCAGAGGCAAGGCACTGCTCAAGATGAATGTCTCTGAGAAGAACATAGAGCAGGTCATCTCCATACTGCCCAGCATGAAGCACCCCACGATCTCAAAGCTCTACAACTCAGGCTACTACGCGATCGAGAGCGTCGTCGATAAAAAGGATATCAATCTGCTGATACCTCAGCTCAAGAAGGCAGGCGCATCCGATATCCTGGAGATGGATATCTCGAAGATCGTGCCATGAGGGTCGTGGGCAAATATTACAATTCATATGGAACCGGAATCCGCAAACGGGATTCTCAACGAATCCGGCCGGATGGATCGATTCCATTTCAGCCCGCCGGAGACCACCTGCCTCCGGATAAGCTTATATATGGTTAGCCTGATTGGATCTCGGATTGCTATTCATTGTCTGGAGGATGTTTATTGGCTAGAAGGGCACAGAGGAAAGCAGAAAGGGCAAAGGTCAAGCAGTGGTACAAGGTCCTCGCACCCGAGATGTTCGGGCGCACGCCTGTTGGCGAGACGCTCGCAAACGATCCGAACAAGCTTCTAGGGCGTGTGATCGAGACCACGCTGGGCGACCTTACAAACAACTTCTCGAAGCAGAACACAAAGCTCAGGTTCAAGATCGACGCGGTGGCCGGCGATACAGCCTACACCAGGTTCATAGGCCACGAGATGACCACAGACTACATCAGATCCCTTGTCAAGCGCAGGACATCACGTATCGATGCCGTTGTCGATGTGATGACAAGTGATGGGTATCTGGTCAGGGTCAAGCCGAGCTGCTTCACAGTCAAGAGGGCCAGGGCGAATCAGGTCAAGGCGATAAGGGAGATCTCGCGGCAGGTCATCCTCTCCAAGGCCGGGAACATAGACCTCAACGGGCTCATCCAGGAGGTAGTTCTGGGCAAGCTCTCTCTCGATATATACAAGGACGCGAAGGCTGTGTATCCCCTCAGGAGAGTCGAGATAAGAAAGACGGAGATACTCGCAGGGCCGGGAGAGGTCCCGCAGCCATCTGCTGTTCCTGAGCCGACAGTCACTGCAGAATCCTGAGCTGCGGTGAGCTGAGCCATGGTCAGGGTGGGACTTGTTCAGATCAGTGTCACCGAGGACCTGAACCTAAATCTAGCGAGAGCTCTCGATCTGGTGGAAGGTGCTGCGGACAGGGGCGCGGAGATCGTCTGCCTTCCGGAGCTCTACCGGACTCCATACTTTCCCAGAGAGGATAGAGCTCAGGTCCAGCACTACGCCGAGACGATCCCCGGCGAATCGACCGCAGCCTTCTCAAAGCTCGCGGCGAGGAAGAACATAGCTGTGATAGTCCCGCTCTTCGAGCGGTATGGCAGTGTCTACTACAATTCCGCAGCTGTAATCGATGCCGACGGCTCGATCGCAGGTGTGTACAGGAAGTCCCACATCCCGTGCGATCCCATGTTCTATGAAAAGAGATACTTCTCAGAGGGAGATGGCTTCAGGGTATTCAGGACGAAACACGCATGTTTTGCAGTGCTGATATGCTACGACCAGTGGTTCCCGGAGGCAGCGCGCGCTGTGGTGCTTGACGGTGCGGACATAATATTCTACCCGACCGCCATCGGCAGAATAAGAGGTGTTGAGGAGTCAGAGGGCGACTGGCAGGCCGCCTGGGAGACAGTCCAGCGCGGGCATGCGATTGCGAACGGCGTGCATGTGGCCGCAGTGAACCGGGTGGGCGTGGAGGGCGAGATAGCGTTCTGGGGAGGATCGTTCGTATGCGACTCGTTCGGGAGCTTCATCGCACATGCGGGCGCTGATGAAGAGGTTCTTATCGCAGATCTCGACCTCTCGAAGAACGTGATGGTGAGGGAGGGATGGGGATTCCTCAGGAACAGGCGGCCCGATGCGTACCGCTCTCTGGTGAAGGATCCTGAGAGGCTCTCTGCAACACCTAGGGGCGATGGATACCACATGCCTGCGGAGTGGGAGAGGCATGATGGTGTCTGGCTCGCCTGGCCGCATGACACTGATACTTTTAACGATATCGATTCTGTGGAGCGCGCGTACGTCTCGATGATAAAAGCGCTCCATGTGGGAGAGACCGTGAACCTGCTGGTGAGAGACGAGGAGATGCGCGAACGTGTGGAGCATCTCCTCCAGCGGGATGTCAGGATGAGCAGCCTGAGAATCCATACCATGGATTACGCGGACGTCTGGTTCAGGGACTACGGCCCGACATTCGTCGTGAACCGAAACGAAAAGCGCCTTGGAATGGTCGCCTGGAACTTCAACGCATGGGGCGGGAAGTACTGCGAGCTCATGGGTGATGTGAAGATACCGTGCTACATTGCGCGCGATCTCGGTGTGAGGTGCTTCCGCCCGGGGATCGTGCTTGAAGGAGGATCTATAGACGTCAACGGCTCAGGAACGCTCATGACCACAGAGCAGTGCCTGCTGAACCCTAACAGGAACCCTCACCTGAGCAGGTGGGAGATAGAGTTCTACCTCCGGGAGTATCTGGGGGTCAGGAAGATAATCTGGCTAAGGAGGGGAATAGCAGGCGATGACACCGATGGGCATGTCGATGATGTGGCGAGATTCGTCTCCCCCAGGAGAGTGGTTGTCGCGTTCGAGGATGATAGGGATGACGAGAACTACAAACCGCTCAGAGAGAACTGCGAGATCCTCAAAAACGAGACAGACCAGGATGGAAACCCGCTCGAGGTGATTCGACTGCCGATGCCAGGTTATGTCGGTGACGATCATAGACTGCCCGCAAGCTACGCAAACTTCTACATCGGGAACAGCGCGGTGCTTGTGCCGGTATTCGGCCACAGGAACGATGCTAGGGCACTGAGCATCATCGGTGCACTCTTTCCAGACAGGAAGATCGTTGGGATCGACGCCCTAGCGATGGTCTACGGCCTCGGCACGGTCCACTGCGTGACGCAGCAGCAGCCTGCAGCATATTGAGTGCAGTTCTGCTCGAGTAACGTGAGCATTTACACCGGATCGTTTTTAACAGCCTCCATGACAGGGTCGTGTACCTGAATTTAAATGGGTCGCATGCGGCCGCGTGATCCATGCAGCACAATGCCAATGCATGCTGATTTCTGACTCCCTGTTCAGATGCTCGAACCACCCATTAGAGCGGTTATCTCTGGAGAGGTCGACAGCTACAGAGCGCGGTGGGGTCTGAGGTTCACGTGCCTCCTGCTCTTCCTCCTGCTAGATAAATCTAAATAATGTTAATCATATAATCACGTAGCGTGTGGGAAGTCAAAGAACTTCAGCTCAAGGTGGCGAAGGCCTATCCGAACGACTCTGCCAGGGGCATAGCCAGGCTTGATCCGAGCGCGCTCCTCACACTGCGCCTCTCCCCGGGAGATATCATAGAGATCGAGGGGAAGAAGATCACAGCAGCGAAGGTCTGGCGCGCGGACAGGCAGGACTGGATCCAGGATTACATAAGAATTGATGGCTTCATCAGGCAGAACGCTGGCGTTGGGATAAGCGATCGCGTGAAGGTGAGAAAGGCCAGGTACAGCGACGCGACCCGGATAGTCCTGGCGCCGCCAGCCGGCTCGCACATGCAGTTCGGCCCGGACGCTGTGGATATGATAAAGAGACAGACACTGAAGCGTCCTGTTGTCGCTGGTGATATTCTTCCGGTTATGAGCACGTCCGGCCAGACATTCCTGGGCAGGATGGAGGCGATCCCTCTCGTCGTAACGGCCACCGATCCCGGCGGGATCGTGGTGATAACAGACAGAACTGAGATACTCCTCATGGACAAGCCAGCGCGCGGCGTCGGATCGATAAAGGCGACCGGAGTCACATACGAGAGCGTTGGGGGGCTGCGCGCCGAGGTCCAGCGGGTGAGGGAGATGATCGAGCTTCCCATGAAGCACCCTGAGGTCTTCAGAAAGCTCGGGATCGATCCGCCGAAGGGCGTGCTTCTATACGGACCGCCGGGCACCGGCAAGACTCTTATTGCAAAAGCAGTCGCCAATGAGAGCGGGGCCAGCTTCTTCAGCATCGCAGGGCCTGAGATAATGTCCAAGTACTACGGTGAGAGCGAGCAGAGGCTCCGCGAGATATTCGAGGAGGCGAACAACAACACGCCCTCCATAATATTCATAGACGAGCTGGATTCGATCGCTCCCAAGCGAAGCGAGGTCACCGGCGAGGTCGAGAGAAGGGTTGTGGCGCAGCTCCTTGCGATGATGGACGGTCTGAAGGAGCGCGGCCAGCTCGTGGTCATAGGCGCCACGAACAGGATAGACGCGATAGATCCAGCTCTGCGCAGGCCCGGCAGATTCGACAGGGAGATCGAGATAGGCGTTCCTGACAGGGATGATCGCGTGGAGATCCTCCAGATCCACGTGAGGAACATGCCGCTTGCAGATGATGTGAACCTGGAGGAGCTGGCGAACAGGACTCACGGGTTCGTGGGAGCCGACATCGCAGCTCTCTGCAAGGAGGCCGCGATGAAGGCTCTGCGCAGGTACCTCCCGGATCTCGGGACAGAGGATGACATACCTCCTGAGATCGTGGAGAGCATGAAGGTGACCAGAGATGACTTTGAGATGGCGCTCAAGGAGATCGAGCCGAGCGCGATGAGGGAGGTCCTGGTGGAGCTCCCGAAGGTCACCTGGGAGAACGTCGGCGGACTGGGCCAGATCAAGCAGGAGCTGATAGAGGCGATAGAGTGGCCCCTGAAGAGGCCGGAGAGGTTCGAGCAGATGGGGATAAAGCCCCCGAAGGGCATACTGCTCTACGGCCCCCCGGGCACAGGCAAGACCCTCATAGCGCAGGCTGTTGCAAATGAGACGAACGCGAACTTCATCTCAGTCAGAGGCCCGCAGCTCCTCTCGAAGTGGGTCGGGGAGTCGGAGAGGGCGATAAGGGAGATATTCAGAAAGGCGAAGCAGGTCTCGCCCGCGATAATATTCTTCGATGAGCTCGATGCGATCGCGCCCATGAGGGGCATGGATGAGGGTGCGCGGGTCACCGAGCGTGTCGTCAACCAGCTGCTGGCAGAGATGGATGGACTGGAGGATCTGAAGAACGTGATCGTGATCGGAGCGACAAACCGGCCTGATATGATAGACCCTGCGCTTCTCCGCTCCGGCAGGTTCGACAGGCTGATAATGATCGGCCCGCCTGATCGCGAAGGCAGGCTGGAGATTCTCAGGATTCACACTGCCAGGATTCCGAATGCAGAGGACGTCAGCCTTGAGGAGCTCGCGGATCTCACAGACGGATATGTCGGCGCAGATCTGGGCGCTCTCTGCAGGGAGGCCGTGCTGCTAGCGCTCAGGGAGAACGAGAATGCAGAGATCGTCGAGATGAGGCATTACCTTGAGGCTCTGAAGAGGGTCAGGCCGAGCGTGGAGGAGAGCATGATAAGCTACTACGAGAGGATAAGCGAGCGGTTCAGAGGCGGCGGCAGGGTCGAGTCGAGCTCGCTCATGGGCTACAGGTGATGGATTCATATGATTCCTGATAGCCTCTGCCATCCCTGGACGCAGGAGGTGTTATGAAGAAGATCTTCGCCTCGGATCTCGCCGGCAAGGAGATAGTCACAGTGGATGGCATCGTCCTGGGAGAGCTGGAGAACATAACCTTCAATCTGGATACAGGCGAGCTCGTGGATCTTGTCGTCAAACCCGACCGCAACCTGAGCCGCGTGAAGTACAGAGCAGACGGCAGATTCGTTCGCATACCCTTCAGCGCGGTCTGTGCGATAAAGGATTACATAGTGGTCGATGAGGGGAAGTCGATCCTCTCAGAGCAGAGGCGCGATTAGTATTTAATCGACGAATGTGTACTCGTAAAGCATGAAAGCATCGGCTCTGGTTGCTCTGTGCATGGTGCTCGTGGGACTATCGTGCTCTTTCCCGGTTCCGGTGAACTATGCGGCGGGCCAGGACCCGAGGTTCTCGGAGAGTCTCTTCATAGTGAGCGGCGGCTCGGCTCTCTCTGAGAGCTACACGAGCGTGGAGAGGCTGGAGAGGTTCACGGAGGTGAGGACCGCCTACAGCGGTGCTGCCAAGTCCGCACAGAATGGCATCCTCGAGGCGAACATCAGATCGAATGTTATCGGGAGCGCGCACATCGGATGGCTCTCAGCCGATTCCAGAGGAGTTTACGGCCGCAGCATCGAGGATCTCACAGGGGTGTTCTCCATAGAGAAGTTCATCCAGCTCTGGAACAACAGCACAGCAGGGGAGATCAGCGTCGACTGGATGCCCTGTATTTGAACTTGAGGTATTGATGCCACAGAGATCTGAGAGCATCAAATATGAGTTTCTGCTCGATCTGAAGAGGCTCAGCGATGCCTGCAGCGGATTCGAGCGCAGAGTATCTGCCCTGGATGCGCTGGCGATCGCCATCGCTCTTTACATCATCTTCATACCGCTCGGCCTTGTGGCTTACTTCAGGTTCTACTGGAGCGGCACGCCGCTCGAGCAGGCTCCAGTCGTGCTATCGCTCATCCTCGGCGTGATCCTCTCGCATATCGTAAGAAGAAGGCGCAGGATCAGCGTCTTCGACCTCTTTGAGGAGGAGCTCTCCGAGAAGCTTAAAGCAGCTTACGATAATCGGTTTCATGACAGCATAGTGATGAGGAGCCTCGCGCAGGACCTCAGGCACATCCTTTCCGGGATCTCGGAGAGGGACGTAATCGACACCAGCAGGATCCACAGGAGAGTGCTGCTGGTATTCGTCATGCTGGCGCTTGCGGTTGTGGTATCCAGCAGCATCTCTGAAGAGATCACGCCCGCGAATCTCGGAGTTGTCGGCGGGATAAGAGATCTCGCTGAGGATGTTCTCAGCTCAAAGCAGCCGGTCTCTGAGATAAGGGATAACGTAAGCATATACGGCAAGCCGTCTCTTGCTGTGCTCTCTGAGACCAGACTGGAGCTGGAGCTCTACCCGGGATCTGGCGTTGGATCCAGGGCAAGGCCCACAGAGGCGACAGAGCGGCTTTTCAGAGAAGGGCCGCCGGGCCAGGGGGTTGCGGTCCCATCTGAGGTGTATATCGAGAGCCTGCCACCAAAGCACAGGGAGATAATCAGGAGGTACTTCACGCTTCTGAGCGAGGCTCAGAGCTGAGGGCGCGCTTTTGTCGAACATGCATCAAAACAGCCAGATGTCATCGGTGGTTGCATGGTCCCAGTGGGGAGTACTGGAGGCTATCGCGGCGGATTGGTGATGTATTTTTGAGGCTTCTTGATAGATGCGCCGGCGCACATGCCATCTGACAGATAGCCTCTGCGTTGATAGAGTAACAGGGCGCAAACTCCGGTCTTCGGGCCGGATAGGAAGTCACTTTTGTAAGTCTTGAAGAACTCGATGTGATGGACAGGTCGGGATTCGGACCCGAGGCCTCTACCATGCCAAGGTAGCGATCTTCCAGCTGATCTACCTGCCCTCACTGGATAGAGAACAGAAGGGTCAGATAAACGTATCGGTGCTGACCGGGAACCTGTCCGGATAAGATGAAAACCAGAACTGAGAATAATATCCCAAATTCCGCATTAACGCTCCAGTCCGTAGCTTTTTCGCATTCTGGTCCGAACAGTTTGATGATCGACGACCTTCCAGATCCGAGAAAATGCTGAAAATCAAACGGGGTCAACCATCTTGACCATGCTCCCACAACCTGTCCTGCCACAGTATGGACAATCCCCGTTCCAGCAGAACGATCCGGCTGAGACCAACTCGCTGATTCAGAATCCTTCCCTGGACCTCCCTCTTCCCCTACGCGAATCTGGATGCAAACTCCTTGGCGTAGTAGGTGATTATCATATCAGCGCCCGCTCTTTTTATGGACGTCAGCGCCTCCAGCATCGCTCCATCTCTATCAATCCAGTTCCTCTCTGCAGCTGCCATGATCATGCTGTACTCCCCGCTGACCTGGTAAGCGGCAGTCGGCATCCTGAACGTGTCCTTGACCATCCGGAGTATGTCCAGATACGGCATCGCAGGCTTGACCATGACCATATCAGCGCCCTCCTCTATATCGAGCTGGACCTCCCAGAGGGCCTCGTTCGCATTTGCCGGGTCCATCTGGTAGCTCCGGCGATCCCCGAACGCGAATCCGGACTCGGCCGCCTCTCTGAACGGTCCGTAGAAGTGTGATGCGTATTTTGCAGCGTATGAGAGGATCGCGACATCGCTATATCCAGCATCATCGAGAGCAGATCTTATAGCTCTCACCATGTGATCCATCATCCCGCTCGGAGCGACGATATCAGCGCCGGCCTCTGCCTGGCTCACGGCCGTTCTTCCGAGGATGGGAAGCGTCTCATCGTTAATTATCTCCTGACCGCGAACCACGCCGCAGTGGCCGTGGCTGGTGTACTCGCAGAGGCAGAGGTCTGTTATGACAGCAAGATCTGTGGACTCCTTGATGCGCCTCACGGCTTTCTGTATAACACCCTCACGATCATAAGCTCCGGATCCTGTATCATCCTTACTGGACGGTATCCCGAAGAGTATCACCGCCGGGATGCCGAGATCCTCGATGCGTCCAGCCTCCTCTGCCACCGTCTTCAGGCTCTGCCGCATCTGTCCTGGCATTGAGCTTATCGGAACAGGCTCATCGATGCGCTCATCCACAAATACCGGCATTATGAGATCCCTGACGGAGAGCCTTGTCTCTGCGACCATCTCCCTGATGCCGGGCTTTCTCAAGCGCCTCATGCGTCTCAATCAGATCCCTCCTGGTTCAGCCTGAAGAGATCCGCAGCATACCTGAGCATCTCGGTGTCGCCCCTCTCAGCAGCGGCTTTCAGGGCCTTTGTCGGCTCTGCGAATATCTTGTTTACAATCGAGTGGCTCATGTCCATGAGAACCTTCTGCTCTATCTCCCCCAGGGTGTGATAGGCGCTGAGCTTGTTCATCGCCCTCCTGACCTCCTGCTCCTTTATCTTCTCAGCCTCTGAGTAGATCCTCGCAAGCAGCTCCTCGGCCTCCTTTCTCTTGTACTTGGCCCTGAGAAGCTCGAGCTCCTCCTCTATTATTGCCTCGACCTTCTCGATCTCCTTCATCCTCAGCCGCATGTTCTCGTCACTTATCTGCTTCAGGCTGTCTATATTGTGAAGCTCCACCCCCTCGATCTCGCGCACCGCCTCATCCACATCCCTGGGATTTGCAATGTCTATGATCAGAAGCTTGTTCTTCCGGCCCTCCATCGCGCGCTCGATATCCTCCTTGAGAAGTATGTAGTGGGGCGCCGAGGTCGCGCTTATCACAACATCCGCATCCCTTATCTTTCTCTTCATCTCCTCATATGGCACAGCTGTGCCCCCGAGAGATGCGGCAAGGGAGAGCGCAGTTCCGAATGTGCGGTTTGTCACATAGAGGGCGCCTATGTTCTTTGATACCAGTGCTTTCGATATCAGCTCCCCGGTCTCGCCTGCGCCTATTACCAGTACAGATTTTCCCTCAAGACTCCCAAGTATCTGCTCGGCGAGATCGACAGCTGCAGATCCAACGGAGACAGAGCGCTCGTTGATGGCGGTCTCCTTCCGGACGCGCTTTCCAACCTGGATGGCCTTCTTGAATGCGGTATCCAGGACCCAGCCTGTGTATCCGAGGCTCTTCGCGATCCTGTAGAGCTCCTTCATCTGGCCGAGTATCTGGTCCTCTCCTATTATCATGGACTCCAGGCCTGAGGCGAGCCTGAGAAGGTGGAGAAGCGACTCGTCATGGTCATGGATGTCTATTATCCTGGAGGAGACCCGGGCCTTCTTTGCTATCTCGAAGAGGACCTTCTCACCGCGGGGGGAGACCACGTATATCTCGACGCGGTTGCACGTCTTGAGGACCGCGCACTCCTCGACGGTGTCATGCGAGGAGACCCACTTCAGGAGAGCCTCGACATCGCCATGCCACGCATTCTCGATCTCACTTATCGAGGCCTTCTTGTGAGTCACCAGCATCGAGGTTATCCTGCTCATCTGGCGTGAGATTCTCCCGGACTCTCATATAGGCCTTTTCATGGGCTCCTGCGATATCGCCATTCTCCAGGCATGACCATATGGATTTATCGGAGACCACAGACCAGAGCAGATCCCGCCTCCTGCTCTGCGGCTCCACGTTCTTTTTCAGATCTTCTCTTATACTGCTCAGTAGATCTGCCATCAGAGCGTACAGCTCCACATCACGCTCCAGCCTCATGCGGATGTACCTCGAGAGCGCCGGTATCCCCGTTGATATCGCGAGGACAACGGATCCCTTTTCTATGATGGATGGCACCACGACCTCCCCCTCCCTGTCGACGCTGTTCACGAGCACACCCTTTCTGCGCGCGATATCCTCCAGAGCTGCATTCAGCGCCTGATTGCTTGTTGCAGGCACCGCGATGAACGCCCCATCCAGAGCTCTCACCGCAATCTCAAGACCATCCTCGCTCATGAGGTCCGCCTTCAAGATCTTAAGCAATCCCTCAGATGCCATTCTGAGAACAGCCGGAGAGAATTCCCTGCTCACAACCAAGAGATCACCGTGGGAGAAAAGCCTGGCCTTGCGCGCTGCCACACCCCCACCGCCGAATATGACAACGCGCCTTCCCTTCAGGTCTATCAAAAGAGGAACGTGGCTTCTGCTCATATCCTCGCGCTCGTCTTCTTGTACTCCCTCTCGCTGAAGAGTACTCTGTACTCCTTCACGCCGGTGGCTTCAGATATTCTGGATGCGATCTTCTCGCACTCCTCCCTGCTTCTTGAATGCACGACCGTGTATAGGTTGTATGGCCACTCCTCGCATGTAGCCCTCTGGTAGCAGTGTGTGACCTCCTCGAAGGAGGCCATTATGCCTCCAATCCTCTCGATATCACCCTCGACCCTCCAGACGATCATCGCGTTAGCGACAATCCCGAGAGCCCTGTGCCCTATCGTGGCCGCGAACCTTCTCACAACCCCGGATTCGCGGAGAGCTCTGAGCCTTGATATCACAGTCCCCTCATCAAGCCCGAGCCTCTCTCCGAGCTCTCTGAAAGGATGGGGAACGATTGGTATCCCATCCTGAGCTGCCCTGAGCAGCGCGAGATCCGTCGGATCCATATCCTCGTACATATCTCCTCCTGCGTGCGCTGAACCTCTCAGGGCAGAGCGGATGACCTCCATCCGCTGTCCCTCTCGAACGGGTAGCGGTCCACGCCCCTCGATGGCACGGTCCTCGGAGAGTCTCCGGGGTTACCTCTCACCTGGTGATCCGACCAGTAATTTCCTCCGATCTCCGGCCCCATGTCCCAGAGGTTGCTCCCGTTGTCCACTGCGTTCTGTCCGAACATGGAACCGTTATCGATGAAGCTGTTGTGGTAAATTCTGTTGTCGTTGCAGTCGGTCAGGCTCAGGCCGACCATGCCGTTGCCCACGAACCTGTTATCGGTTATGTTGCACCCTGAGCTGCTTCCCATTCGCATGCCGAATCTCTCGTTCATGCTGATGCTGTTGCCGATGAACTGGAACCCACGCACGCCGTTCACGAATATCCCCTCCCTGTTCCGGAGAGCGGTGTTATCAGCGGCAGATCCTCCAGATAGCTGCTCGATTCTTATCCCTATGGCGTTGCCGCTCGCGTTGTTCATCGCGAGGACGCACTGGTTCGAGCCAGAGATAGCTATACCGTTGCTGTTTCCTGTCACCTCATTCTCATTCACCGTTGATCTGTGCGATCTCACAAGTCTTATCCCATCCTCTCTGTTCGACAAAATTCTGGAACGAGCGATCTCTGAGGACAGGGCATCGAGGAGATGCATCCCGGCAGTGCAGTTCTCCGCCCGGGAGTCTGTTATCCTCGACCTCCTGTCGCCCTCGAGCCTGAATCCGCTCTCAGTGCAGTCCAGCGCAGCGCTGCTTCTCATAAGAATATCCTGCGAGCGACCGAACCAGAAGCCGATCCCGCAGGCCTCTGCGGTCGTGTTCTCCACCATACAATCTCCTGAATCAAGTATCGACAGGCCTATCTCGCTTCTGGTGAGCCTGCAGTCAGAGATCCTGGAGCTCACCACTCCCACGAGCATGATGGCTGCGCTGCTGTTTGATATGCTCTGGTTTCTCACAGTGATGTTCTCGCAGTCTATGAGACCCACGAAGCCGTATCTCTTATCTATCGAAATGTTGCGTGCACCGACCAGATAAAGAACCGGCCTGCCATCTATCCTGTTCGACTCGTCAATGCTCTGGTTGAAGGAGTTGTCGTCCATTCTGGCCCTTGGATCTGATATGAGCCTGAGGTCGCCGAGGTTGCCTGCTTCTATTCTGAGGTTGTATCTGTTTGAGACCAGCAGGTTCTCCCTGAGCATGTTTCCGCCTGAGCCCTTCATCGATATCCCGTACTCGTTCCTCTCCACGATGTTGCCGATTATACTGTTCCCGGAGGATGATTTCATGAGGAGACCGTTGCCGTTGCGGAGAAGCATGTTCGAGGATATGCTGTTGTTCCTCGAGTCCTCCAGATAAACCCCGGCTATCCTGTTGCTCTCGCATGTGTTGTTCATTATCATGTTGCTCTTCGCCGACTTCAGGCGTATGCCTATGTTTGATTTGGAGAGGTTGTTGGAAACAATGCTGTTGTTGTGTCCGGCCACATCTATCGCATTTCCTGCAGAGGTCACGGTGTTACCGATGATCGTGGAGTCATTGCATCTCACCTCTATGCCAGCTCCCAGCGGTCCTGATATCGTGTTCTCCTCGACGATCGCGGAGCCGTTCAGCCTGATCCCGTATGCAGTGGCTGAGATGGTGTTGTTAGATACCACCCCTCTGTATGCCGCGATTCCTGTGGAGGAGTTTTTGATGCTGCAGCCGGTCACATACGCATATCCCTCTATGACGACCGCCGGCTCCCTGCCGCTCCCGAGGATCGTGAGGTTGGATATGCTGCTTCCGTGGGATATCATCCTGAAGGTCGTCCGGCCCATGCCGTCGATGGTGGCGCCGTATCCCTTTATGGATACCAGCTTGTTGACCTCCACGCTCTCCCTGTAGTAACCCTGCATGACGAGTATCTCATCTCCATCCTGCGCATTTGCGAGCGCCGCGTTCACGCTTCTGATCGCGCCGGTCTTCCCCTGGTCTACAACAAGAGTCCTCGCGCTGGAGGCTGATACTATTACGACCATCAGAACCACGATCAGTGCAGATCTCCACAGGCTCACACTAACTCCTCCAGATGAGTGTAAACCTGCTGGATGATATAGTTTCGCCGGAGCGTATCAGCAAACGTCTAATCCTATCAGGCCAGTTTGTTACGAAATCTTTAAATAATATTACGAAAACGTAACCGTGGAGGCGACCAGTTTTAACAGCTGCGGGCCGGGGCAGTCCTCCACCCTGCGGGCCCGCAACCTCCTTGCCAATTCACGGGTGTAGGAAATGCGCCATAGGACCCACATGTTGTGGCATTTCACTTACTCTCTTATGTATAAAGCAACCTGGAGGCCATGCAAGGCGGTTGCTGGAAGCACTCACTCAATCGCCAAGAACGCATGGCAGCACCACAATCTCTCCGAGCCTATCAGATGAATAAGAGCGCTCTTAATGAGTCCCCGATCGCCCGGAGGCAACCTGCTTCCAAAAGATTAAATTGTATGCGCCCGAGTTGAGCTGGGACCGGAGAGATAGATGTCAGAGGATCTGAGTAGCATTTACGCAAGGGCCCCTGCCATATTCCGGGGCATACGTGGCGAGATAGAGAAGGTGATGGTCGGGCAGAGGGTTGCGATAGAGCAGCTTCTTGCAGCCATAATCGCTGGAGGGCATGCGCTGCTCGAGTCCAACCCCGGCCTCGGGAAGACCCTGCTGATAAAGACCACAGCGAAGACCATGAGCCTGAGCTTCAGCCGGATACAGTGCACACCTGATCTGATGCCGGCTGATATCACAGGTACCACGATCATCGAGGAGGTTGACGGGGAGAAGAGGTTCAGGTTCGAGCCCGGGCCGATATTCGCCAACATAGTCCTGGCGGACGAGATAAACAGAGCTTCGCCAAAGACGCAGTCTGCGATGCTCGAGTCGATGCAGGAGAAGCAGGTGACTGTTGGAAACAGAACCTACAGGCTCGATGATCCTTTCTTCGTCCTGGCAACACAGAACCCGATAGAGATGGAGGGGACGTTCCCACTGCCAGAGGCGCAGCTCGACAGGTTCCTCATGAAGATAAAGATGGACTATCCCTCGCCTGATGAGGAGTTCCAGATCATGGAGCGGTACACAGGGCGTGTGGAGCCCCGGGTCCAGAGCGTCGCTAGCAAGGAGGAGATCCTCGGGCTGCAGCAGATAGCGAGAGAGGTGCCGATATCCGAGGATCTCAGGAAGGCGGCGGTGCGGCTCGTGGTATCCACAAGGAAATGGGATGGTGTGAGATACGGGGCCAGCCCCAGGGCCAGCATAGGTCTCATCCTCGCAGCCAAATCGAGAGCGCTGCTCGATGGCAGGAACTACGTCTCCAGGGAGGATCTCCACGTCATGGCCTATCCTGTCCTTAGGCACAGGCTCATACTGACATTCGAGGCTGAGCGGCGTGGCCTGACCCAGGACCAGGTGATAACCGACATACTGAAAGAGTTGAAAATCTGATATGGACACGGAGTTCTTCAAGGAGCTTGAGCGTTTCAGCCTGCTTGTAAGAAAGCGGGTGTCCACAGCTCATATCGGATCCAGAAGGTCCATCAGGTTCGGCCATGGGATAAGCCCTGTGGGATACCGTGAGTACAGGAAAGGGGATGACTTCAAGCTCGTCGACTGGAAGGTGTATGCGAGGACAGAGCGGCTCTACGTCAGAGAGCACGAGGAGGAGAGGAGCCTGCTTGTTCACATCCTGCTGGACTCGAGCGGCAGCATGCGCTTCAACAGAAAGTTCGATCTCGCATCGAGAATTGCAGCAGGCTTTGCGTTCATCGCCACACAGGAGAACGAGAAGTTCTCCGTCTCCACATTCGGCGAGGATCTCAGAGCAGGCGAGCCTGTGAGGGGCGTTGGAAACCTCCTGAAGGTGATAGATCTGCTGGACAGCACGGAGCCCTCTGGTGGCACGGATATCCTGAAGGCATCTGACCAGTTCGACAGGATGATCTCGACGACCAGCCTTGTTGTTCTCATATCAGACATGCTAGATGATCTTGATAAGGTGGAGACAGCGATCTACAGATTGTCACGCCATGACCTCATCGTCGTGCAGATACTCTCCCATGAGGAGCGCGATCTCGGAATAGCGGGGGATGCGAGATTCATCGATATGGAGAGCGGAGAGGCACTGATAACGAGAGTGAGCCAGAGGCTAAGAGACGATTACAGATCCAGGCTCGAGGCGCACAATGCCAGGATATCAGATATATGTGATTCCGTGGGATGCAGTCGATTCCTCTTCGATTCAGAGATGCAGGTGTTCGATGCATTCTTTGAGATACTGAGATCGGGAGTGCTCAAGGTCTGATGCTGGAATAAAGCCATTCTGAACCCAAAAGCCTGAATCGATCTTCTTAAAGGCGGCAGCCCCAAAAATCATATCTCTCCAGCCCAGATCCCATATCTCAGTTGCATGTGACCCCAGGATATCCCTGACAACCTCTACAAAAATGGTAGTGTGAACCCCGCTGATTCAGGCATGCAGGGCTGCCAGAGCATCAGCAGAACAGGCTTCTCACGACCTCTGTCAGTATTGGTCCGGCAGTGTCTATGATCTTCGCCTCGAATATCCAGCCCTTGCCCTCTGGAAGCTTTCCGGTCACCATTATCGCGCATCCCTCGTACTGGCTCAGATCTATCTCATGCGATGCAGCAAGCTCTTCTGCAGAGGTCGCCGGTTTGACTATCTGAGTAAGCCTCACGGTGCAGCAGTGCTCGCGCGGCATCATGATGTTCAGTCTGCCATTTTCAACAATCCCCAGAAACCGATCCATGTGCTTAAACCCCCATGTGAACTACATATATGAAAGGTATGATTAAAAAACTTTGCGATGAATCATGGGGACCTGTCCGAAAGATAAAAAACAGGAACTGAGTATAAAATTAATTTAAGGAAATTTATAAATACTATTTCAGATAATCCAGATCTCTGATTTCTGCGGGATCAGATGGTGTAGATCTCAATGATATGAGTATGCACTGCCTCTTTGGCGAATCGGAAATCGATGTGGTGGCACCGTTCGGTACAGCATATCTGTTCTGGCGTGGGGAAAAAGCCAGGCGGAACGGCGCTTATAGCTCCTTGAACCATCGATTGACTGTTCTGGATATATGCATGCATGTTCGTTCGCCTACATATTTTTAAATCGTTCAAAAAAAAAGCTGGGGCTGTCAGCTCTGAGCTGTCTGTGAGGAGCTGGCATCAAATGGAGGTATCATATGAGGCACTGGAAGATAGTAATGGGTATCCCAAGACTGCTTTTGTTGATCTGCATGATTTGTCTTGTACAGATGGCATGCGGCGAGACCATCGATCTGGGTCCTGTTAGTGTATATATGGATCTGGAGGATCTTAAGGTCCAAAGTGTTGAGAAGGAAGATGCAATTTCAATGGATCACAGCAAAGGTGGCGTTGAGTTTCAGTACACGATATATCCTGCCACCATCACCATGGAGGACGGTCACAGGATCTGGATCGAGGTCCACCAGATGAACGCTCCAGTCCCACTCGATGCTCCAATCTCTGAGCGAGAGGATGCTACAGGGATTGAGCACTGCATCATGGAGTCGAGTATGATGCCCCGTCGTGTGAGTTTCGAGAAGGAAGTGCGCACCATAGATGGACAGGATGGATGGCTTTTCACCATCAACAATGGGGCTCTCTACATAGCTGGATGGAGTCCGGATCAGGTGAATGGATCCGGATCAATCATATGCATTGTGGGGTCTGATCTGCCATGGGAGAGTACCGAGGGGATCTTCGGTTCGCTGAGGACAGATTTTTAGCATCACCTCTTCTTTTTAGGGAAGGCATATCAAACCCCGCATGCAAACAGGATACGCGTGCCCGATGGAAGGCGTTTTAGGGCTGTGGGCTTGAACAGCCATGAGCAGGACATCAGGCATCGATGGTCTCTGGCGAGAAGATCCATGGAGCTTGCAGGGAGAAGCCATGGCACTATCGATGATCCAGTACAAGGATCCTGACATCGTGCATTGAGGCTTGCCTGAGAGCTCTCATGTGACCTTTGCTGCGAAACGGAACGATATGTACGTTCGCCGTACGTTCGATCGGTGTATACTTTATCTATCGTTCCGCTGATCTCTGAACAGTTTCCGTGGGAACCGTGGTGATGCTGGATTGAGGGTTATATCGCTCAGTGACATAAGAAAGACATACATCATAGGCGATGCAGAGCTTCCTGTGCTGAAGGGGATCAACCTCAGCATAGAGTCTGGAGATTTTCTGGCGCTTATGGGGCCTTCTGGCAGCGGGAAGTCAACGCTCATGAACATCATCGGATGTCTTGACAGACCAACCGCGGGCACCTACCTGCTCCTCGATCGTGATATAAGCAAAGCATCCGAGGAGGAGCTCGCGATGGTACGAAGAGACAGAATAGGCTTCATATTTCAGGCGTTCAATCTCATCGGGCGAATATCTGTGCTCAAGAATGTCGAGCTTCCGATGATGTTAAAAGGTATGCCATGTGACGAGCGGAGATCCAGAGCGCTTCAGCTGCTGGAATCCGTTGGCGTGGCCCACAGGGCGGATTTCAGCCCGCTCAACATCTCCGGAGGAGAGAGGCAGAGGGTTGCGATAGCACGGGCGCTAGCAAACAACCCAGAGATCATAATCGCGGACGAGCCCACGGGGAATCTCGATCTCAAAAGCACCGAGGAGGTGATGGATATTCTGAGCGGTCTGAACAGGGAAGGGCGGACGATCATAATGGTTACACACAACCCTGAGATCACAAAGTACTGCAATCGGGTCATCAGAATGAGGGACGGCAGAATACTTGATCAGTCATCTGTGGGGCAATCATCATGAGATTACTGTTGTGGATGATATCATTGCTGCTCATCTCTTCAGGTGCATTCGCTTACATATATCACATGCCTGTGAACATACACTCATCCGTGGACCCGGCGGTTCTCATGCCCGGGGATGAGGCGATAATCGCCATAGAGCTTGAGAACGGCGCAGCCAACTACGGCGCTGGCGGGGAATCGGTCGCAGGAACCTCAGCGCACAGCACGCTCATCTCGACCCCCCTCAATACCACAAAACTCACAGGCACTGACATGATCGAGGTTCTCACAGAGGATTACCATAACCTCGGGATGATCGGCCCCACCGACAGGATCACAATCTACTACAAGATCAGGGCCTCCGGGAATGCCACGAGGGGCACGCATCTTCTCGACTTCGAGGTGCAGGGCGGTTACGATAGCATAAAAATCCACAGAACGATACCTGTGAAGGTGGATCCAGCAGCTGTCACCCTGACGCGAGCTGAGGATACAACCATGGGCACCATCAACCTCAACGTCGCCAACCCGCGCGAGAACAAGGTGAATGCAGTCACAATAATTCCGTCTGCGAGGGGCGTCAGGTTCTCGCCCGAGGAGTACTACATCGGTACCATGGACCCAGACGAGGTCTTCACGATAAGCTTCAAGGTGGATTCCATGGGGCTGGCAGAGCTGAATTCACCCCTGAACCTGAGCTTTGTGGCGAGGTTCAAGAACGGCGAGACCTGGCATGAGTCTGAGGCATATGAGACACGATACTCTCCTCCAAAAGTCGAGCCGAGGCGGAACAATCTTGTCCTTGCTGGCGTGGCGGTTCTGCTCCTGATACCAGCCGCCTATATCTACAGACGAAAGAGGATGAAGGTTTAGGGCCAGGGGCTGCAACATGAAGCTTTACGATATCCTGGATCTGATATCGATAGGGTTCAAGGCTGATCGCTTCAAGACCCTGATGTCCAGCCTTGGGATAATAATAGGAGTCATGGCCATAGTGGTCATGCTCTCCGTTGGCGAGGGTCTTTACTCAGGAGTCTCATCACAGTTCAGCACGCTGGACCTCGATGTCGTACATGTGTTTCCAGGCAGGTTCACCTTTGGGGGGCCGCCGGGCAGGAGCCCGGAGGAGCCGGCCAGGTTCACAGACAAGGACACAAAGCTCCTGGAGAACATACCTGGAGTGAGAAATGTTGCTCCCCAGACCTCCGCAGGTGTGATAGTCAGCTTCAGGAATACAAACGCCTCCGCCACTCTGATCGGGGTCGATCCGGAAAAGGAGCACGATCTCAAATCGAAGATCTCTCAGGGGAGATTTCTCACAGAATCCGACTACACATCGATCGTGATAGGCAGCGGTGTCGCCGATGGGCTCTTCAGAATGAGGATCTCGCCTGGGAACAGGATAATGATATACTATGAGGATAACCACATGGACTTCAAGGTTGTGGGGGTTCTCAGGGAGGAGGAGTCCTCCGGAATGAGAGCGGGCAACATCAACACACAGATGTATGTCACGCATAAGGCCATGAAGGAGCTTTTGGGAAGGGAGAACTACTACTATGGAACTTTCCAGGTGACGGTCGATGATCCTGAGAGCGTCGATGAGGTGGTCGACCGGATAAAGCTCGATCTCGAGAGGTATCACAAGGACGAGGCATATGATGCAACGACAGCGAGGGATATGCTCTCATCCCTGATGAGCATACTTAGCATGATCAAGTATGCGCTTGCCGGAATAGGCGCGATATCGCTTGTCGTTGGCGGGATAGGCATCGCAAATGTGATGATGCTCACTGTGAAGGAGAGGATTCGCGAGATAGGGGTCATGAAGGCACTCGGCGCAACGACGCGTGATATCCGCATCCAGTACCTGCTGGAGGCCGGTATGCTTGGTGTGGTCAGCAGCATCATCGGGATAGTGCTCGGCATCGTAATATCATTTGCAATAGGATCTCTTGCAGGTCTGCCCTCCGCAATAAGGATACAGTCGATGCTCATAGGGATGCTCTTCGGAGCACTATCAACAATAATAGCAGGAGTTTACCCTGCCAACAGGGCAGCAATGCTGGATCCGATCGAGGCGCTGAGGAGCGAGTGAGAAACAACAAATGCTAAAGAAACGATCCAAAATGAGGAGAATGATCGATGATGAGATCTCAGGCCAGTGATTTGTAAGCCGCATTTGAGCACCTTCACGGTAATTTAGTAATATTTCAAGGGGACCGGCCACAGAGCATGTCATTATAACATCTTCATAGATTAAGCTTAATTCGTGTGATGCCAACATCACTTTCGACATCGAAAACCATTTCTACATATTGAAGCAAGTAGACCTCAGAAGATCAGCGCATGTGAAGGCAGTATGAATCGAAAGTCCAGGCTGTTTATCAGAGCTGCGAAGGCCCTATGGCTTTGTACCCTCGTTCTGCTTGTAATGAGCACTGCTGCCATCTCAGCCTATGATAACCGATCTCTCGTCCTGAATGTTTACCTGGACTGGACCGGAAAGGCTCTCATAACCGGATATGCAGACGGCATTGAGGGGCTTCCATTCCTGAACTCATCCCAGTACAGCTATGACAACTCCACATCTCAGCTCTATGCCCTCACAAACACGCTAACATCTAAGGCCGGAGATGCATGGACCCTCCAGATCCAGTCATATGGATTTTACGAGCGGTACAGCATGATGCTGTATCTTCCGGGAGATGCCATGCTCAGCAGCATAAGCCCCTCAGATGGCCTGAGCTATCTTGTATCATCCACAAACCAGTCACTGGCTGTCGATCTTCAGGGATACGATCTCGTGGATCCTTCTGTGGTTATCGAATACAGGCAGCCGCTCCTGACAGCATCAAACCTCTCATCGATAAATACATCTCTCCCGCCGGCAAAGAGGAGCCAGGCGTATTTTGCAGTTGCAGCGGCGTCTCTGATACTGGTCGCATGTGGCAGCGCCTTCTTGATCCTGAGGAGACGAATGGGATCAATAACACCGCGACCTGAGCCGCAGGCGAGCAGCCCGCAGGATATCCCACGGAAGGAACCGGATGGATCGCTCCGCTCTGAAAGCGCCACTGATGATAATGAGATGCACGATGGCACGTTGGATGTCGATCAGCCTGCCGAGGAGATCCCAAGAGCTCCGTTCATCCCGGGCTCTGAGCCGATAGAGATAACGAGTGAGATGGCTGCGGTGATAGAGACTCTGACCGCCAGGGAGAAAGCTGTCATGGAGGCTCTCCTGAAGAGGAGCGGGCGCATGACCCAGGCGGATCTGAGATACGAGACCGGCATCCCCAAGTCGTCCCTGAGCGGCATTCTGAACTCTCTGGAGAGGAGAAAGCTGATAAAAAAGAGAGAATGGGGGAGAACAAACGTTATAGAGATCTCGGAGTGGTTTGTTTCCAGAAAAGAACATTCCTGAACATTCTGATCTCAAAGGGGAATCAAAAAAAGAACGTTCGTCCTGCATGCCTCTTTTATATCGTTCGGTCAGAGCTGATCCTGTCCGAGAGGACGAGGTGATGATGTGTCGAAACTGAAGATTATGGGTGTGCTGGCGCTCACAGCGCTTCTTGCTGTGCCAGCGATGGCCATGCATGGGTGGATGCGCGGCGGATTTGACGATCGCGGATGGGGTCCTGAGGTTGGGCCCGGTGGCATCTGGCTCCTCATGGATGATATCACTCAGGAGGAGCTCGAGAACATGACGCTCGCTGAGATCAGAGAGCTCAGGGAGAAGAAGAGGGCTGAGCTGGAGAACATGACGCTCGCGGAGATCAGGGAGCTCAGAGAGAAAAAGCTTGCACAGATGAACAACATGACGCTTGCAGAGATGAGGGGAAAGGGCCCGGGCTACACGGAGTGCCCATACTGGCCCATGGGTGGAGCGCAGGGTCCGACGGGATTCAGAGGAATGGGGCCATGTGATGCAGAGACATGTGTGGGGTCCATCGGAGGCATCTGGCTCCTGATGGATGACCTCACGCAGGAGGAGCTCGACAACATGACGCTAGCGGAGATCAGGGAGCTCAGGGAGAAGAAGAGGGCCGAGCTGGAGAACATGACGCTCGCAGAGATCAGGGAGCTCAGAGAGAAAAAGCTTGCAGAGATGAACAGCACGACGCTTGCGGAGATGAGGGGAAAGGGCCCGGGCTACACGGAGTGCCCATACTGGCCCATGGGCGGAGCGCAGGGTCCGATGGGAGGACCAAGATTCGGAAAGATGCAGAGATGACTATGATATGGGGTTCCCCTGCAGGATTGCTGGCCTGCTGAGGTCCAGCAATCCTGGTAACCTTTATGTCATGATCTCCCATTGCATATTTATCCATGCACCTGGAGTAGATCTGTATATTCCACAGGAGCATCTGGGCGTGGTGTGATTGATGCATAAACTGGCAGTAGCCCTGATCGTGGGATTCATTGTTATAGGCTCATCCTCTTGCATCTCATTCTCAGGCTTGAGCATGGATGCACCTTCGGATATGCCTCCGCCAGGTCCTCCGCAGGAGCTGGACACGCTGCGGCATGGGATGTGCATACAGGAGGGCTGCATGATCCCGATGCTTCATTACCGTGGTTTCGCTCTGCGCGAAAACACATCCTCCATGCTGAGCGTCTGGGTCGAGGGCATGAGGGAGGTGGAGCCGGCCAGGGCGAGGGAGCTGCTCTCATCGAACATGAGCCTCGAGGAGATACAGTCGGAGATAAGCAGGAGCAACATCACATACAGAGGTGTTCTCCGGATTGCGCAGGATGTTTACCAGATGAGGGGGATTGCCCTCACACGATCTGGAAATATAACCAGAATAGATGCGGAGCTGGCCAGAATCAGCTTCAGAGATGCGAGATCTGGGGAGGAAGCTGGTGAGGTTGTTGGCAACATAAGTCTCACGATCGACGATGATCTGATGCTCGGCAAGGGGAGCATGAGGATCAACTCGGGCGGCGCGAGGGGCAGCTACAGCATCATCCTCGAGATTGTTCCAGAGGGAATGAGAAAAGGCTGGCATCATCAGGCCCCTCGCGTTTGATATGTGTGATCGACGGGTGCAGAACCGAGAGGCCCGAACCGGCAACGGAATACTGAGTTTTATGTAACCTGACACCCCCTCTCATCAATCGAAAGCCTGCCTGTAGAGGCACCGGTCCTGCTATGCGCTCCTGTTGATCTCAGCGATACAAGCACGCAACCTTGGCCAGGTACTAAGATCATCGAACTCAACTGGATGTGCATGCAGGATTTGTGATCTGTTGCGTCTGAGAATGCCGATTCCCGAATTTCCATTCGGTGATTCAACTACACGACCACCTTCTGTTACGTCGCTCAGATACGAGCACCCAAGATCGACATCTGAGTTAAACTTTTTTGATACATAATCAAGTAATCTTTATATATCTGGTACACGGATCAGGGCTCATGCACATCATGGAGGGGTTTCTCCCGCATCCCTGGTGGGAGATCTGGTTTGCGGCATCGCTTCCTTTCGTGGCCTATGGAGTGAGCAGGATTGGCAGAATGGCGCGCGAGCGGCGCGAGACCCTGCCGCTTCTCGCAGTTGCCGGAGCATTCATATTCGTGCTCTCCTCCCTGAAGCTTCCCTCTGTCACAGGGAGCTGCTCGCATCCCACAGGCACCGGGATAGGAGCGATACTCTTCGGGCCATGGATAACATCCGTACTTTCCACAATCGTTCTCCTGTACCAGGCGCTCTTTCTCGCGCACGGGGGCCTGAGCACTCTTGGAGCGAACGTCTTCTCCATGGGGATCGCCGGGCCTGTCGTGGGTTATATGGTGTACAGAGCTGCACAGAGATTCAACCTCTACCTGGCGGTCTTCCTGGCAGCTGCACTGGCAGATCTCGCAACATACATCGTGACGTCGCTGCAGCTCGCGCTTGCATTTCCTGCTGCTGATGGTGGCGTTCTTCTCTCACTGAAGGCATTCGCTGCGGTTTTCGCGATCACGCAGGTGCCGCTGGCGGGTATTGAGGGCGTGATCTCAGCACTGATGTTCAAGTACATACTCCAGGCGAGGGGTGAGGTTCTGCTGAGGCTCAACGTGATATCAAAACCGGATCTTTTGAGGCTGCAGGAGGGTGCGACATGAAGGGAGAGCTCATAGCAATCGCATCGATTCTCATATTCTTCCTGGCATTCCTCTGGACCAGCCAGAGCGGCCTGCACGAATGGGAGGGAGCTGACTCGAAGGCTGAGGGTGTGATAGAGGAGATAACAGGCGGAAGCTACAGCCCGTGGCTTAAACCCCTCTGGGAGCCACCGAGTGGAGAGATCGAGAGCCTCTTCTTCAGCATCCAGGCTGCGATCGGCGGCCTGGTCATAGGGTACTTCCTGGGATACTACAGAAGGAAAGCTGGAGATGAAAACTAGGGCATGCACAGGCTCCTTGACGACTATGCGCATGAGAACGGGTTGAGAGATGTAAGCCCGAGGCTCAAGCTCGCTGTAGGCGCATTCTCCATAATCGCATGCATCGCATCCCCAACGCCCGCTGTGCCCCTTGCGGTGTCAGCATGTCTGGGCGCTGCCGTGATCGCGCTGGCCAGGATACCCTGGAGGGTGTACATCGGCATCACAGCAGTACCCCTCTCCTTCGCTCTCCTGAGCGCCGCGATCGTCGCGCTCCTGAGCCCGGGGGAGGTGCTGATGAGCATCGGCGCTCTCAGGCTCAGCCGCGAGGGTTTGTGGCTCGGACTGCTTCTGGTATCGAGAACGATCGGCGGCACTTCCTCCCTATTCTTCATGGCCCTCACAACCCCGATGACCGAGATCTTCGCCATTCTCAGGTCCATAGGAATGCCGGAGTCGCTGGTGGAGCTCTCGATGCTCATATACCGCTATATCTTCGTCCTTCTCGAGGAGGCGATGATGGTGCACAGCGCTCAGGAGATGAGGATGGGTCACTCCAGCGTCAGGCGTTCCATCAGCTCCTTCGCGATGCTCGCAAGCGTTCTCTTCATAAGAGCCTGGGAGAGGGGAGAGAGGCTGATGGTGGCCATGGACTCCAGGTGCTATAACGGGAGGATGCCTCTGGGTGAGAGCCATGCTGTGAGGCCGGGTCATCTTGTGGCATCTCTTATTTACATCCTCTCGATCACAGCGCTTCTCCTGGCGGTTGTGAGGGGTGGATCTGCTTGAGCGAGATACTGGGTCTCAGGGATGTGTGCTACATCTACGGCGATGGGCATGCTGCTCTCAGGAATGTCACGCTCTCCATAGAGAGCGGCAGCAAGGTCGCCCTAGTCGGGCCAAACGGCGCTGGAAAGTCCACGCTGCTGCTGATGCTGAATGGTACCCTGAGGCCATCGTCCGGGGTGGTCCTGTTCAGGGGCGAGCCGATGAGGTACGATTCTCGCTCTCTTATGGCCATCAGAAAGAGTGTGGGCATGGTCTTTCAGAATTCCGATGACCAGCTCTTCGCCCCCACGGTTGAGCAGGATATCGCATTCGGTCCTCTTAATCTCGGATATCCGAAGGAGAAGATCACGAGATACGTCGGATATGCTCTGAGCTATGTGGGTCTTGAGGAGCACCGGAACCGACCTCCACATCATCTCAGCGGTGGGGAGAAGAAGCGGGTCGCCATAGCAGGGGTCCTTGTTATGGAGCCTGAGGTCTTGGTTCTCGATGAGCCGACGAGCAACCTGGATCCCGCGACATCCGAGGAGATCATGGAGATGCTCGATGAGCTCAACCTCTACGGTAAGACCGTTGTGATCTCCACCCATGATGTGGAGCTTGCGTACCGCTGGGCTGATGAGGTCGTTCTGATGGACAAAGGGGAGATCGTGCGGACCGGCGCGCCTGAGAATGTGTTCGCGGATCCCGATACGCTCAGGAAGGCGCGCCTGAAGCTCCCCGCGGTCCTGGAGATCTACAGGGAGATGCTCGGGAGGGGTCTTCTGGCACCTGTGGATGAGCTGCCCAGGAACATTGTGGATCTGATGCACCTGATAGAATCTGCTGCTGGAATATCGGGGAGAAAACCAGGCAGGATATACATATGCGATATATCAGGCACCCCGCCCTCAAAGATTCGCGATATCCTCTCATCGGGCGCTGTGAGCTACATCGGCGCGATGGGAACGAAGGCCAAGATGGTCGCAAGCGAAGAGCTTCTGGAGCTCGATTTCTCATATGGAGTCGTGGACAAGTGCGTGCTCAAGGCGATAGCAGGCAAGAGCTCTCTCATCATAACATCCGGTGGCATGGTGGAGCATGCTGAGCGCAGGATCCGGTCCTACGCGGAGGAGTTCGGCATCGAGATAGAGGTGATCATCCTTCCCAGGGTGCGAACATCCGCAACAGTGGATAGTATTAATTTATATTAATATTATGTAATCTTTTATTTGTGCACATGCAGAGCAAAAATCAAAATTTATGATTATGGTTCATGGCATCAAAATATTATCATCAATGGAAAGTTATTAATACTCTTATTACAACCATGTACATATGAAACAGATGAAGTGCACTAAATGTGGATACCAGTGGGTGGCGAGGGTGAGCAAGCCGAAGGCGTGTCCGAGATGCAAGGCACGGCTCGACATCAAGAGGAGGAGACGCATCTGAGGGCAGGCTGTGCCCTCCAGATCTCCCCATGGGAGGATCGCATTTGCTTTGGGCTTGCAGGCAAGGGGTACTGGAAAACTGTCTCAGAAATGTAACTGCCCCTGTATCTCCGGCATCTCTCGGCAGCGTGCCGAATTTTCTGTAATTTGATGGTAATGATGAATAAGGGTCCTGTATCCCATAACATGTAAGGAAAACGGAGACAGGACCATGATACCTGTAGACCTCCTGGAAGATTACCTTATCGATCAGGAAGAGGGTTTGAAGAAGCTGTTGACCTACTTTTTGAATCTGGTCATGCAGCTTGAAGCGATTCAGCAGTCGGGTGCGGAGCCGTATCAGCGATCGGAATCGCGCAAAGCGCACAGGAACGGTTACAAGGAGAGGTCGTTGAAGACACGCGTGGGAGAGATCACACTCAAGAAGCCGCAGTTCCGCGAGATGCCGTTTGAGACCAAGGTCTTTGAGAGGTACTCGCGGGTTGAGAAGGCACTTATCAGTGCGGTGGCAGAATCGTATATCCAGGGCGTATCAACCAGACGGATAAAGTCCGTCGTATCTCAGTTAGGTCTCGAGTACCTCTCAGCATCAAGCGTTTCGCGGTTAGCTAAAGAGCTCGATGATAAGGTCGAGGAGTTCCTGAAAAGGCCGATAGAGCGACCAGTTCCGTATATCTTCGTCGATGCAAGCTACTTCAAGGTCAGGGATGGCCCAATGTACGTAACCAAGGCATTCATGATCGTTACAGGAATCCGGGATGACGGATATCGCGAGATACTTGGTGCGAGGATCGCGGATGGAGAGGATGAGAACTTCTGGTATGGTCTGTTCCAGGAGCTGAAGGACCGTGGCCTCTCAGGAGTGAAGCTCGTCGTATCCGATGGCCATAAAGGGATACAAAGCGCTGTTGAAAGCTCATTTCTGGGTGCGTCTTGGCAAATGTGCCACTCTCGACTACGTCGAGAGGCTTCGACGAAGTCGAAGCACGTTCACTTCATAAGAGCTGTCCTGAGAAATGTGGCCAGGAAAGATCTGAAAGAGATTGCCGACAAGCTCAAACTCGCACTCGAACACGAAAGCATGATGGATGTGCTGGTCGGTGAACTGGAAGATAGAGGATATTCAAAAGCCATCGATACCATCGACCGGTTCAGGTTCGGATTGTGGAACTACAAGTCATTCCCCAGGGAGCACTGGAAAAGAATACAGACCACAAACAGCATGGAGCGAATACATAAAGAACTCAAACGAAGATCAAGAGTCGTCGGTGCATTCCCAAGCGACAACGCATTTATCAGGCTCGCTGTATCGATCCTGATGGACATCAACGAAGAATGGATGACCAGTAAAAGGTATTTAACCATGGATAACAGCAAATGAAAACAGGGATTGCAGGACTCACGATCAAAATTACAGCAAAATCGGCACACTACCACGATCCTTTCCTGTGAGGAAAAATAACCATCGATCGTGCAAACCTTTTTATATACGATACCTCCCCTGAGAGAAGGACATCTGATGAGCGGTCCTTGCGAGCGGTCCATACTGATACCGTCCTCGTACACGATGGAGACGGCGGATCTGCGCCTTCGCACCGCGAAGGTCGGGCTTATCGCGAGGGCTGCGGCGGTCTTCCGCATCGACCGGATCGTCGTGTATCGCGATGATGAGTTCGACGATTCCAGGTTCATAAGCACAGTGCTGCGGTATGCAGAGACTCCGCAGTACCTGCGGAAGCTCCTCTTCCCCAGGATGAGGGAGCTGAGGCATGCGGGAGTTCTGCCGCCGCTGAGAACCGCTCATCATCCAGTGGGCTCCAGAAGCTCAACGCTCAAGGTAGGCGAGATAAGAGTCGGAGTGGTAGTAGAAAGCGTCGGATCTGATGGTGGCGCCTGGGTTGAGGTCGGTCTCGACCGCCCTGTACCCCTTAAGTCAGACAGGAGATTCCAGAAGGGGCAGCGCCTGAACGTCAGGATCTTTTCGCTGAGTCCACTCGCCGCTGAGCCTGTGGACCGGAGTGAGATACCCGGATACTGGGGCTACGAGACGACGGTCGTGGAGAGCGCGGAGGAGTACCTCCGCTCCAGGGACGAGTTCATCGTGGCCACATCCAGAAGGGGGACTCCGGTGAGCTTTGATCTGCTCAACCACATAGGGAGATCAAGCTCAAAGGGGCTTGCGGTGGTGTTCGGCTCCCCCGCACGGGGCGTTGATGCGTTTCTGAGCCGCGAGATGCTGGAGAGATGCTGCGTGATCAACACAATTCCGCATCAGGGAACTGAGACGGTTCGTGTCGAGGAGGCCGTCTTCTCGACGCTTGCCCTGCTGAACCTGGTGCGTCTGGAGGAGTAAATGGCAAAGATACACCGACCGAGGCGGGGTTCGCTGGCCTTCAGCCCCAGGAAGAGGGCCAAGAGCGAGGTTCCAAGGATAAGATCCTGGGTCTCAGAAGAGAGGGCCGGAATGGCCGGCTTTGCCGGATACAAAGCTGGCATGACACATGTCATGATGATAGATGACAGGCCGAGAAGCCTCACAGAGGGCATGGAGATCAGCGTGCCTGTGACAGTGGTGGAGGTGCCGCCCATGAGCATAGCAGCGCTCAGGGTGTACGAGACGTACAACGGTGGCATCAGGCCTGCAGGGGAGCTCTGGGCTGAAAACCTGAGCCAGGATCTGGCCAGAGCGATAACGGTTCCAAAGGCGAGAAGGGGCACATCCCTGGAGGATATCGAGTCCAGGGTGGATGAGCTCTGCGAGATCAGGGTTCTGGCCCACACAAATCCAGGTCTGGTGACGGGCATACCCAAGAAGGTGCCTGAGATCATGGAGATACCTGTCACAGGGCGATCTGTGGAGGAGCAGCTCAAAGCAGCGGAGGGGCTTCTCGGCAGCCAGGTGGCTGTGGGCAGCATCTTCAGCGTTGGCGACTGGATTGATGTAACTGCAGTCACAAAGGGAAAGGGAACCCAGGGTCCGGTGAAGCGCTGGGGGATAATGCTCCAGAAGAGAAAGCACTCGCGCACCGGCAAGCTCAGACATGTCGGGAACCTCGGGCCGTGGCACCCGGCGAGGATAAGCTGGAGGGTTCCGCAGCTCGGTCAGACCGGGTACCACCAGAGGACCGAGTTCAACAAGAGGATACTGGCCATAGGCACTAACGGCATGGACATAACCCCCGATGGTGGCTTTGTCGGCTATGGTGTTGTGAGAAACGAGTACATGCTGATAAAGGGAAGCATCCCGGGACCTGTGAAGAGGCTGGTCAGGATGCGCAGGGCGATCAGGCCAGGCGCAGCATTCGGGCCGAAGGCGCCTCAGATACTGTATGTCAGCAGGGAGTCCCAGCAGGGAGTCTGATCGGGGATCACGATGAACGCTAAGATTATCGATATTTCAGGAAATCCGGTCGGCGAGATTGTGCTCCCGGGGATCTTTGAGGAGGAGTACAGGCCGGATCTCATAAAGAAGGCGGTGCTTGCAGCCCAGGCCAACAGGCTGCAGCCCTACGGGCCGCATTTCTACGCTGGCATGAACACCTCAGCGAGGTCATGGGGGCCGGGTCACGGCGTGTCCAGGGTGCCGAGGATCGTCACGGGAAGGAGAGCTGCTGCTGTGCCCATGGCACGAGGCGGGCGTGCGTCCCATCCTCCGGTGCCATCGAAGGTCTTGAGCGAGAAGATCAACGAGAAGGAGAGGATCAAGGCGATAAGGTCTGCTGTGGCAGCTACAGCGAGATCAGATCTTGTGGCCGCTAGGGGGCATGTGTTCAACGGAGAACTTCCGATAGTTGTCAGGGCCGAGATCGAGAGCGTATCAAAGACATCTGAGCTGCGGAAGTTTCTGATGGCTGCGGGCCTCTGGGATGACGTTCTGAGGGCAAAAAATGGAAGAAAGGTGCGGGCCGGAAAGGGCAAGCTCAGGGGAAGGAGGTTCAGGCAGCCCAGGAGCATTCTGATCGTGGCAGCAGAAGATAACGGCATAGGGAGGGCAGCGCGCAACCTCCCGGGTGTCGATTTCGTGACCGCCGATAAGCTGAACGCTGAGCTTCTGGCGCCAGGGACTCACGCTGGCAGGCTCACAGTGTGGAGCGAGCCGTCTCTCAAGGTTCTGGAGGAGAGGCTATGATAATCAAATGCCCTTATGTCCCTGAGAAGGTCACCGGTATGATCGATAGGGACAACACCATAGAGTTCATTGTGGATCTGAAGGCGACAAAGCCGCAGATCAAGAAGGAGATCGAGGAGCTCTATGATGTTGAGGTTATCGATATCAGAACCATGATAACACCCCGGGGCGAGAAGAAGGCTGTTGTAAGGCTGGCTGGTGATAAGACCGCAAATGAGCTTGCCACCAGGCTGGGCCTGCTGTAAGGTGGTTGCGATGGGCAAGAGAATAATATCACAGAACAGGGGCAAGGGAACACCCACATACCGTGCGCCATCACACAGATACAGGGCTGATATAAAGCACATCAAGTTCAGCGGTGATCTTGTTCGCGGTGTTGTGGAGGAGATCGTGCACGACCCTGCCAGAACGGCTCCTGTGGCGCTTGTGAGGCTCGAGAACGGCGAGAAGCAGTATGTTCTCGCCACAGAGGGGACGTATGTCGGTCAGGAGATCGCCTGCGGGCCTGCTGCGGAGATACAGCCCGGCAACACCCTGCCGCTGGCGAGCATACCTGAGGGCATGCCTATATGCAATATAGAGTCGAAGCCAGGCCATGGTGGACAGTTCGCCAGGGCCAGCGGTGTCTACGGGATACTTGTGGCTCACGACGTGGGTGCGACCGTGGTCCAGCTTCCGAGTGGAGAGATGAAGTGGCTGAACCCGAACTGCATGGCGACCATAGGCGTCGTCGCGGGCGGCGGAAGGACGGAGAAGCCCCTGGTGAAGGCCGGAAAGAGCTTTTACAAGTACAGATCGAAGGCTGCGAAGTGGCCAAAGGTCAGGGGTGTGGCCATGAACGCTGTGGACCATCCCTTTGGCGGCGGCGGGCGCCAGCATCCGGGCAGGCCCAAGACCGTGAGCAGGGGCACACCTCCTGGGCGTAAGGTCGGATCGATAGCGGCTCGCAGGACGGGCAAACGCTAGGAGGAGATAGTTGTGGCGAAGAGAGCAGGATCCAAGCTTCCCAAGAGGAAGGAGGAGTTCACCTACAGGGGCTACAGGGTATCTGAGCTCGCAAAGATGCGTCTCGAGGAGATCGCAGAGCTTCTGCCATCAAGGCAGCGGAGATCGCTCAGGCGGGGTCTCTCGAAGGAGCACAGGAAGTTCATGGCGAAGCTCAAGTCAAGAGGAACCGCAAAGACTCACCTGAGGGATGCGATAGTGCTCCCTGAGATGGTCGGGAAGGTCGTGGAGATACACAACGGGAAGACCTTCCAGCGCGTTGAGATCATTCCTGAGATGATAGGCCATTACCTTGGAGAGTACGCTCTCACGAGGGCCAGGGTGATCCACGGCGCTGCAGGCGTCGGAGCAACGCGGTCGAGCAAGTTCGTGCCGCTCAAGTGAGGTGTGCTCGTGGGAAGACTGAACTACTCAATTACCCCTGAGGGGCGGTTTGCCAGGGCGATGGGCGTGGAGCTGCCCATCTCTCCGAAGCATGCCAGGGAGATCTGCAGGGCGATAAGGGGAATGAAGGTCGAGGCCGCGGAGAGGTACCTCCAGGACGTCATAGCCCTGAAGAGGGCGGTGCCGTTCCGGCGGTACAACAGGAACGTGCCACACAGGCGCGGCCTGGTGGGCTGGCCGTCCGGCAGGTTCCCGCAGAAGGCAGCAAGGGCTGTGCTCAGGGTGCTGAAGAATGCGATCGGAAACGCGGAGTACAAGGGTCTCGAGAAGGAGAAGCTGATGATTGGCTATGCCAACACGAAGAAGGGCAGGACTTTCAGGGGATGGATGCCGAGGGCCATGGGCAGGGCCACTCCGAAGAACCAGGAGACCGTATCCATAGAGATGATACTGACAGAGGTGAGATAGTTTGGCTGTTGAGAAGAAGTTCGTCCAGGAGGGGTTCACCAAGGCGCTCGTGGATGAGTATCTTGCGAAGGAGCTGGACCGGGCTGGATACGGCGGCATGGTCATGAACCGCACCCCAATGGGCACTCAGATCACGGTTTATGCTGAGAAGCCCGGCATGGTCATAGGAAAGGGCGGGAAGCTGATACGCAAGATCACCAGAGACCTCGAGAGGAGGTTCAGGCTCGACAACCCGCAGATAGATGTCCAGGACGTCGGGAAGGGCGACCTGAACGCGAGGGTTGTGGCGAACAGGCTCGCAAGCTCGCTGGAGCACGGCTGGTACTTCCGCAAGGCGGGCCAGTCGATGCTGCGCAGGGTCATGGACTCCGGAGCGCTCGGGTGCGAGATAGTGATCAGCGGCAAGCTGACCGGCCCGAGGGCGCGGGTTGAGAAGTTCCTCGCCGGTTACATAAAACACTCAGGAAAGCCGGCTGAGGAGATAGTCGACACAGGCTATGCTGTTGCTGTGAAGAAGCTCGGCGCGATCGGCTGCCAGGTCAGGATCGTTCCGCCAGGCGCTGTTCTGCCGGACGACTTCCAGATAAAGGCGCCTCCGAAGGAGCCTGAGGTGAAGGAGGCCGCGCCTGAGGCTGCGGCAGCGGCTCCAGCAGGGGAGACGCAGGAGCAGAGGGTCGAGGAGAAGAAGAGCGAGCTTGATAAGCTCCTCGATGAGCCGGTGGATACGCCTTCGGCGACGGAAGTGGACCAGGAGCAGGCTCCCCAGGAGCCGGATAGCGGGATGAGCGAGGCTGAGGCCCATGGCGATATTCAGGATTGATGAGATCAGGAACATGAGCTCAGAGGAGCTCGAGGAGGAGCTCCGCAAGCTTGAGGTGGAGCTTATACGCGAGCGGGGTGCTGTGAGGGCAGGTGGCGCTCCTGAGAAGCCCGGAAGGATCAGAGAGATCCGCCGGACGATCGCCAGGATGAAGACGGTACAGAGGGAGCGCGTCAGGAAGTGATGATCAGTCCCGAGAACATAGCCAGGCATGAGCTGATAGGTTTGACGGTCGAGGTGATCGATACCCCAAACCGCACCATGGCTGGCATGAGAGGCTTGGTGGTGGATGAGACGAGGAACACCTTCGTTATCGAGACGCAGCGCGGCCTGAGGCGCGTCCCAAAGGCCCACACAAGCTTCATCTTTACGCTGCCTGATGGGCAGAAGGTGAGGATCGCGGGCTCTGTTTTGATCTCACAACCCGAGAACAGAATAAATAAAAGGATGCAGATATCGAGGTGGAAGATATGAGAGATATAGGACTGGACGTGAGCGCGCCCCAGCAGGCCTGCAACGATCCAAAGTGTCCCTTCCACGGCAGGCTACCGGTTCGCGGCCAGGTCCTAGAAGGGGTCGTGGTCAGCGATAAGATGGCCAGAACCGTGGTTGTCATGAGAGAGTTCAAAAAGAGAATAGCAAAGTACGAGCGGTACGAGAAACGCAGATCCAAGATCCATGCGCACAACCCGCCGTGCCTGGCCGCAAAGGTTGGGGATAGGGTAAGGATAGCTGAGTGCAGACCTCTCAGCAAGACCAAGTCGTTTGTCGTTGTGGAGGTCGTGCGATGAGGGGGAACAAGGCAAAGATCCCGAGGTCGATAAACACCGGGACGTATCTCGAGTGCGCGGACAACACGGGCGCCAGGACGCTGTTCGTCGTCTCCGTGAAGAAGTACCGCGGGGTCAAGAACAGGCAGCCCTGCGCTGGCATAGGGGACATGGTAGTGGTCTCCGTTAAGAAAGGAACTCCTGAGATGAGGAAGCAGATATTCAACGCTGTGATAATCAGACAGAAGAAGGAGTTCAGGAGGCCAGATGGTCTCAGGGTCAAGTTCGAGGACAACGCTGCGGTCATAACAGATGACGAGGGCGTTCCGAAGGGATCCGAGATCAAGGGACCTGTGGCCAGGGAAGTGGCTGAGCGGTTCGGGAAGATCGCCTCATCGGCAGCTATGATAGTGTGATGGTTATGATCAGCAAGCAACCACGGAAGCAGAGGAAGGCCAGGTTCAACGCCCCGCTCCACATGAGGCAGAAGCTGATGCACGCGATGCTGAGCCCGGAGCTCAGGAAGGAGTACGGTAAGAGGAGCGCTCAGGTCAAGAAGGGCGATACAGTGAAGGTTATGCGTGGCGATAACGCGGGCGTCGAGGGCGAGGTTCTGAGCGTGGATCTGAAGAGAGGTGTGATAACAGTCACCGGCGTCAGCAACTTCCGTGCTGACGGGACAGAGGTCCCACGCCCCATACATCCATCAAATGTCATGATCACAAAGCTTGAACTCGACGACGACGAGCGCGAGAAGATATTCTCCAGGTGATTCAGGTGCACAAGAAGAGAGTCACGATACCCAGGAGCTGGCCAGTACCGAGGAAGACCAGCAAGTGGATAGCAACGCCGAGACCTGGCCCGCACTCAGCTGAGGAGAGCCTGCCTCTGATGGTCGTTGTCAGGGATCTTTTGAAGCTGGCGGACAACGCGCGCGAGGTCAAGAGGATCCTTCACGAGGGCGGTGTGCTGGTGGACGGAGCTGTGAGAAAGGATGCGAGGTTCCCCGTGGGGCTATTCGACGTCGTAACAGTTCCAGCCCTCAACAAGCAGTACAGGGTGATCAAGAGCACGAAGGGATACTTTGTGCTCATAGAGATCCAGCCAGATAAGCCGAGAAAGCTGGTCAGGATAGAGAACAAAACAACCCTGAAGGGCAACCGCACACAGCTGAACCTGAGTGATGGATCAAACATAATCGCAGAGGGCGAGTTCAGGACCGGCGATTCACTGCTGATATCACTGCCGGAGAGAAGCATCGAGGACGTCATAAAGTTCGAGGTCGGTAACCTGGCGATGGTGACTGGCGGATCTCATACAGGAAAGACAGGCCGCATCAAATCCGTGCAGATAGTGAGAAGCTCTATGCCGAACAGGGTCACAATATCCACAGATGACAGGGACATAGATACGATCGTCGACTATGTTTTCATGATAGGCAGGGACGCACCTGTTATTGAGCTGGAGGCTGGAAGATGAACCTGGAGCCCAGGATAGACAAGGTCGTTGTCCATATAGGTGTGGGCGAGAGCGGCCAGAGGCTTGTCAATGCGGAGACGATTCTCTCAGAGATCACAGGCCAGACCCCCATCAGGTCCAGGGCGAAGAAGACCCTTCCGGCATTCGGGATAAAAAAGAGAGAGCCTATAGGCACGCGTGTGACGCTCAGAGGCAGGGCAGCCGAGGAATTTCTGGAGACGGCGTTCAAGGTGGTTGGAAGCACAATAAAGAGGAGCCAGTTCGATGAGAACGGCAACTTTGCCTTCGGAATCGAGGAGCACACAGACTTTCCGGGAATGAAGTACGATCCGGAGATAGGGATCTTCGGCATGGATGTGGCGGTATCGCTGAGGAGAGCAGGATACCGTATAGCAGAGAGGCGTGTGGCCCGCAGAAAGCTTCCAAACTCGCATAAGGTCAAGAGGGACGAGGCTATCGAGTTCGTCCAGAAGAGGTTTGGAGTTCGGGTCGTGGAGGCTGCATGAAGAAGAAATTTGGTAGAGGCGCTAACGAATGCAGGCGCTGCGGGAGGAAGCCCGGACTGGTCAGGAAGTACGGCATATACCTGTGCAGACAGTGCTTCCGTGAGATCGCCAGGGAGATGGGCTTCGAGAAATACTCGTAGGTGAAGATTATGTTGCTAGATCCGCTCGCTGATGCGATGTCCACAATAAAGAACGCTGAGAGCGTCGGCAAGCCCGAGTGTATAATCAAGCCGGCATCCAAGCTCATAGCCATGACTCTCAAGGTCATGGCAGATCTGGGGTATATCGGCGAGTTCGAGTTCATCGACGACGGGAAGTCGGGCATGTTCAAGGTCAAACTGCTGGGAAGAATAAACCGCTGTGGTGTCATAAAGCCCAGGTTCGCCACCAAGGTCGCAGAGCTGGAGAAGTGGGAGAGGCGCTTCCTCCCCGCGAGGAACTTCGGGGTGCTGATACTGAGCACCAGCCAGGGTGTGATGCCACACACCGACGCCAGGGCGCGTGGCATAGGCGGCCATCTGCTGGCCTATGTGTACTAGGTGATGATCATGGTCAAAGAGGTGGTTCGTCGTTTGGATATCCCGGATGGCGTTGATGTCCAGATATCAGGCCGTGATGTTAAAGTCAGGGGACCGAAGGGTGAGCTGTCCAGGGAGCTCTGGTATCCGGGCATAGAGATAAAGAGAGAGGACTCAGAGATACTGATCAGATCAGAGGTGACAAAAAAGCAGCACCTGGCCATGGTCGGGACTATAGCTGCACACATCAATAACATGATCAAGGGTGTTACGGACGGCTTTGAGTACAGGATGAAGGTGGTGTACTCGCACTTCCCGATTCAGGTGAAGGTGGCAGATGGAAAGGTTGTCATCAGCAACTTCCTCGGCGAGAGGAAGCCGCGCTTCGCAACAATCATCGGTGATTCCAAGGTCGAGGTCGGCAAGGACGAGATAGTGATCAGGGGCACAGACAGGGAGGCAGTGGGCCAGACGATGGCGAACATAGAGCAGGCCACCAGGGTCAGGGGATTCGATGTGAGGATATTCCAGGATGGAATATACCTGGTGGAGAAGAGGTGAGCAGAGATGGACAGGTTGCTCAGGGTGAGAGCCAGGCAGAAGGCGAAGAAGCCGGAGTTCAGACGCCACGACTCACACAAGAAGGCCAGGCTTAGCGAGAGCTGGCGCAGGCCTAGGGGTCTGCACAACAAGCTCAGACAGCAGGTCAGAGCGAAAGGGCGTCTTGTTAGACCCGGCTTCGGGAGCCCGAGGGCTGTTCGGGGCCTGCACCCCTCAGGATTCAGGGAGGTTCTGGTGAGATGCGTGGACGACCTGAAGAAGGCCGAGGGATGTGCGATCAGGATCGCCAGGACCGTCGGAATGCGCAAGAGGGAGAAGATCGAGGCCATGGCCAGGGAGATGAACCTGAAGATACTGAACCCGAAGACCGGAGGCGAGTGAGGTGCCCAACTTCAGCGTTCAGAGAAGGCTGGCAGCAAGCGAGCTCGGTGTCGGAGAGAGCCGGGTGTGGATCAACCCGGACCCGGAGGTGGCCAGCGAGCTGGCTGATGCCATCACAAGAGAGGATATACGTGCTCAGATCGAGGCCGGCAATATAAAGGCAAAGCCCAGGAAGGGCAACAGCCGTGCCAGGTTCAGGTTGAGAGCTGAGAAGAGGGCATACGGCCACAGGAAAGGGCCCGGCCGCAGAAGGGGTGCAAAGGGCGCCAGAGCCTCTCCAAAGGAGGTCTGGATCAGCAGGATCAGAGCACTCCGGAGGCGTCTCCGGGAGATGAGGGATAGCGAGAAGATCGACAGACACGCATACAGGCTGCTGTACAGAAAGGCGAAAGGCGGAGAGTACAGGAGCATTGCGCATCTCGATGCTTACATCAAGGCGAAAGGCCTTATGAGAGAGTGATGCTATTTGGCTACAGGACCGCGATACAGGGTGCCCTTCAGGAGGCGGAGAGAGGGCAGGACCGACTACCATGTCAGATACAGGCTCATCCTCTCCAGAAAGCCGAGGGTGGTCGTCAGGAAGGGCAATGCAAATATCACAATACAGCTGATCATCGCTGAGCTCAAGGGTGACAGGACGCTGCTCACAGTCAGCTCGAAGGAGCTCAGAAAATACGGTTTCCAGCACAGCACGGGCAACGTGCCCGCAGCTTACCTCACGGGATTGCTTTTCGGCAAGAAGATGCTCGCACTGGGGTATGATGAGGGCATACTCGACATAGGTCTGCACTCGAACTCCAGGGGGAGCAGGGTGTATGCCGCCCTTAAAGGAGTTGTTGATGCTGGAGTGAACGTGCCCCACAGCCCTGAGGTCTTCCCGGACGACTCAAGGATCCGTGGAGAGGTCATAAGGGACTACACCGGAGTGGACGTGGTCTCACAGTTCGAGGCCGCGAGGGAGAGGATACTGGGGTGAGATCATGATCAAGGGTTACGAGACTGAAGAGGAATGGATACCGAAGACCAGGCTCGGCAGACTTGTCTACGAGGGACAGGTCACGACGTTCGAGGAGGCGGTCAGGTCTGGCCTTCCCATCAAAGAGCATCAGATTATAGATCTTCTGCTCCCCGGCCTCGAGGATGAGGTCCTGGACATAACCATGGTGCAGAGGATGACCGACTCCGGGCGAAGGGTGAAGTTCAGAACCACGGTCATAGTCGGGAACAGGGACGGATACATCGGCATAGGCCACGGCAAGGACGTCCAGGTTGGCGGGGCCATCAAGAAGGGCATAGAGAACGCGAAGCTCAATGTCGTCCGGATCAACAGAGGCTGCGGGAGCTGGGAGTGCGGCTGCGGCCAGGCGCACACCGTGCCGTACAAGGTATCTGGTAGCTCAGGCAGCGTCAGGATATACCTCATGCCCGCACCCAGGGGCCTCGGGCTGGCTGCCGGAGATGTGGCCAAGAAGGTCATGGAGATGGCCGGCATAAAGGACGTCTGGACTAGGACAGAGGGATCGACGAGGACAACCCTGAACTTCGCCAAGGCGACCTACAATGCGCTCCTTAACACCATAACTGTGAGGTCTTGAGGATGTACGCGATAATCAGGCTCAGGGGAGAGGTCAACACGAAGCCTCAGATCAGGGATACCCTGAGCATGCTCCGTCTCCACAGGGTGAACCACTGCGTGTTTGTGAGGGAGGATGAGCACTACCGCGGGATGATCCAGGTGGTCAAGGACTACGTCGCCTGGGGAAGGGCAGACGCGGATCTGCTCGCCATGGTTCTGGAAAGACGCGGCAGGCTCAGCGGAAACAGACGCCTTACAGATGATCTGGTCCGTCAGATCTCTCCGTACAAGAGCATACGCGAGCTTGCGGAGGCTGTATGCGCAGGTGCTGCAAGCCTGAAGGACTTCGGCATAAAGCCGGTGTTCAGGCTACACCCCCCACGCAAGGGCCACCGCGGGATAAAGAAGAGCGTCAAGGAAGGCGGAGAGCTTGGATATCACGAATCGATAGCCGAGCTCATAAAGAAGATGAGGTGATATCATGGTCAGGGAGCATACGAAGGAGAAGCGTGGTCACAGAACCTACCACGGAAAGCACAAGAACCAGAGGGGAGGCGGCTCCAGAGGCGGGCGCGGCAACGCTGGCACATGCAAGCACCACTGGGTCCGCTCGATAATACGCGGAGAGCCCATGGGCAAGCACGGGTTCGTGCGGCCAAACTCATTCGACATCGAGACCATCAATGTCGGCGTTCTGAACGAGATGGTTGGGCCGGAGGGCAGGATAGAGCTGCACGGTGTGAAGGTTCTGGGAAAGGGAAGGGTCACAAGAAGGCTTACAGTCGCCGCAGCTGCCTTCTCCAGCTCAGCCAGGAGCAAGATCGAGGCAGCTGGCGGTGAAGCCGTGGTATTATGAACCAGCAAAGTTTCTTCTACGCGATAGAGCCGTTCGTCAAGAGGCTCCCTGCCGTGGAGAGGCCTGCTGGACATGTCCACTTCAAGAGAAAGCTCGGGTGGACGGTCGGAATACTCCTTCTCTACTTTGTGCTCTCCAACATCCCTCTCTTCGGCCTCTCCAAGCACTCCATCGACCTTTTCGGCTACTACAGGGCGTTCTTCGCGGGCTCCTTTGGATCTCTGATGCTCCTGGGAATAGGCCCGATAGTCACAGCATCCATAGTCCTTCAGCTCCTCGTCGGTGCTGAGATAATAAAGCTCAATCTGAGGGATCCGAGGGACCAGGCGATATTCCAGGGGACCCAGAAGGCCCTGGTCTTCGTGATGATCGTTGTCGAGGCTCTCCCCCAGATCACCGGTGGGTACCTGCTCCCGGACCAGACGCTCGCCACAACGCTTGGGGTATCACTCTCCATGATCTCGCTCATCATATTCCTCCAGGTGTGCCTGGGCGGCGTTCTGATACTGTACATGGACGAGGTAGTCTCCAAGTGGGGAATCGGCTCTGGTGTCGGCCTCTTCATAGTCGCGGGCGTGAGCCAGCAGCTTGTCACAGGTTTGTTCAACTGGGCAACTGGAGACGGTGGTCTCCCCATAGGGATCATCCCAAAATGGATATCGATAATCAGGCTCGGGCTCATAGGGCTGGATGAGATCTTCACGTCAGAGGGCCTGAAGTTCATATTCGTTACAGGCGGGCTCCTTGCGCTCATATCCACGGTGGGGATAATACTTCTGGTCGTGTTCGTCGAGAGCACCAGGATCGAGATCCCGCTGGCGCACAGCAGGGTGAGGGGTGCCAGGGGAAGGTTCCCCGTGAAGCTCGTGTACGCAAGCGTTCTGCCGATGATCCTGGTAAGGGCGCTTCAGGCAAACATCGAGATGGTCGGCGCGCTGCTCACCGCAAAGCTGGGGACTGTGACGACAGCTGAGACGACCGCCGAGGGCGTCAGGATCGTCTACACCGGCTACCAGAGCTGGCTAGGGACGTTTCTCTCATCAGCGAAGTTCGATGCAGCCACAGGTGCTCCGATAAGCGCGACATCCCCGCAGCCTGTATCAGGGCTGATGTACTACCTCTCGCCGATCCACGGGCCGAGCGACTGGATCCCGAGCATGGTCTCCCAGTCGACGCCTGGTCTTGTGGAGCTTGGAATAAACCCGATAGCAGGATGGCAGATCTGGCTCCACCTGCTCACGGATACGGCCTTCCTGATAATAGGCGGCATAATATTCGCCATATTCTGGATCGAGACGACCGGTATGGGGGCGAAGAGCATAGCCGCAAAGATTCACGCGTCAGGCCTCCAGATACCGGGATACAGGAGAAGTCCGGCCAGCATAGAGCGGCTCATGGAGCGGTACATCCCAAAGGTGACGGTCATCGGCGGCGCGATTATCGGGCTGCTCACCGTGATAGCGAGCCTCCTGGGGACGCTCGGAGGCGCAGGAGGTACAGGCCTGCTGCTCGCGGTCTCTATAATGTACAGGCTCTATGAGCAGATCGCCAGCGAGCAGATCCAGGAGATGTACCCGATGATGCAGAGGATCTTCGGAGAGAGCGCATGAGGTCCAGGATCGTAGAATCGATCGATAGGGTTGCGCTCAGCGTGGGCGCTGTGCTCACCATCGGAATAATGGTGAGCCACGAGTTCAGGGTTGCCATAGGCATGGCCATGGAGCTGGTCATAGGATGGCTTCCGGAGATACTGCCGTTCCACATGGTGCTCTTCGTGCTCGCTGCGATAACAGGCCTGTACGCAAGCCTCATACAGAAATACACGATGGACTGGGATTTCCTGAGGGAGCAGCAGATGAAGATGCGGGAGTTCCAGGCTGAGCTCAGGGCAGCCCAGCTCGCAGGCGATCAGGCCCGTGTCCAGCAGCTCCAGAACAAGCAGCTGGAGATGATGGGCGACCAGAGTAAGATGATGAAGATGCAGCTGAAGCCAATGGCTTACATCGGAATCGTCTCTGTGCCGCTCTTCATGTGGGCTTATCTCTACATAGACCAGCACAGCATAACCATGGTCTTCCCGTTCTGGGGAGAGCAGAACATCAACCAGATCGTCTGGGGGCCGATACTCTACTGGTTCTACTGGTACTTCGTCTGCTCGATCCCGATATCCCAGATAATAAGAAAAGCGCTTGACATTGGCGGTATGGAATGATCATAACAATCAGCGGTCCACCGGGCTCTGGAACGAGCACGCTTGCGAGGGGGCTCTCCGAGGCGCTCGGCCTGAGATGGGTCAACTCAGGTGATCTCTTCAGGAGGATTGCAGCAGAGCGCGGGCTGACGCTGAAGGAGCTCGGGCGGCTTGCAGAGCAGGGGCCTGAGATCGATTACATGATCGATGACGCACAGCGGAGCCTCGCGAAGAACGGCAGCGGTATCTTCGAGGGCAGGCTTGCTGGCCACATGCTCGATGCAGACCTGAAGATCATGCTCAAGACCTCGCTGAGTGTGAGGGCCAGCAGGATAGCGAAGAGGGAGAACAAGTCTCTTGAGGAGGCCCTCTCAGAGGCCAGGGCGCGGGAGGAGTGCGAGGCCAGAAGATACAGGATGTACTACAACATAGACATCAGCGACCTGAGCATATACGATCTGATAATCGATACAGGCAGATGGGACGAGAAGGGCACGCTATCGATCGCACTTGCAGCCGTCAGAGCACTGAGATAGGTATGGCATCCAGATCAGGAATCCCCAGAACGCGGCTTCCCGCGGAGCGCATGAGGGAAAAGATAGTGAGGCGTGAAGGCTCCACAGACCCATCCTACGGCTGCTATCCGGACAGGAGACCGCTCCAGGAGCATCTCAGGCTTGGCGCGATAAACCTCGACAAGCCCTCGGGGCCGACGAGCCATGAGGTCGTCGCCTGGGTCAAGAGGATCCTGGGGATAGAGAAGGCGGGGCACAGCGGCACCCTGGACCCGAGGGTGACGGGCATACTTCCGGTGCTCACAGGCGATGCGACGCGGGTTGTGGAGTTCCTGCTCACAGCCGGCAAGGAGTACGTCTGTCTCATGAGGACCCATGAGCAGGTTCCCCGGAAGAAGATCCTGGAGATATGCGAGGAGTTCACGGGGGAGATATACCAGCGACCTCCGCTGAAGTCGAGCGTCGCCAGAAATCTTCGAACCAGGAAGATATACTACATCGAGGTCCTGGAGATCGAGGGGCAGAGGGTGCTGATGAGGGTCGGGTGCGAGGCAGGGACGTACATCAGAAAGCTCTGCTACGACATGGGGCTCGCGCTCGGATGCGGCGCGAACATGGAGGAGCTGCGAAGGACGAAGGCAGGGCCGTTCTCGGAGGATGAGACGCTCGTCACTCTGCACAATCTCAAAGATGCATATGAGATCTGGCGCGAGAGCGGGGATGAGAGCGCGCTCAGGAGGACGATTCTCCCGGTCGAGAGGGCCCTCAGGCATCTTCCCGGGCTTGTCATATCCGATAGCGCAGTTGATGCGATCTGCCACGGCGCGCCCCTGGCGGCTCCGGGTCTCCTGAGCCTGGAAACAGATATAAAGAGGGGCGATTTCGTTGTTATCTACACACTCAAGGGCGAGGCGGTTGCGATCGGCAGGGCCAAGCTCTCGAGCGATGAGATGGTTGCTGCGAGGAGCGGCATAATCGCATCGACCGAAAGGGTGATAATGGATCCCGGTGTTTACCCAAGACGCTGGAAGCAATGATGCCGAGGTCGTCTAGTGGTAGGGCGCCAGCCTGGAGTGGACCTCCTGGAGAGCTGGTGACTCGAAAGAGTCTCGTGAGTTCGAATCTCACCCTCGGCGCTCTTTTATACAACATGGAGGGTTAACCTCCGTCGACTCGTTTTAGGCAAGACCAGCAGCACTTCAAACGCTTTCATCCTTATGGCATGCCTTTTCTCGCATGCGGGGTTTCTGGGTGACCTTCCCTTCCGGCCTGAAGACCGGAGTTTGCGCCCTCTGTTACTCTTTATCGGTGCAGCCTTCCCACCATGTGTCTGCTGACCGGCTGAATCAACTGTATGATGCTCAGGAAAATATTAGTACGTCTTCACAAAAGAGCTTCACTGGGTTACATCATGATACCTGATTGGATGAAGAGCGTCAATCTTACACACACAGGGTTTGCCCCACCGCCCCCCGCGAGGAAGGACTTCGTCAAAAAGACGATAGACGGCATAATCTCCTTCTTCCAGGAGGCGATGACAACCGAGGAGATATCCTCAAGAAAAGGCCTTCTCCAGGGCCTCGACCCCAGGGTCAAGCTGATCTCGATACTTTCAATGATATTCGCAATAAGTATGACAAAAAATCTGGAGATCATAGTATTATTTTATATTCTTACGCTGATATTTGCATATCTAAGCTCGATAAATATAGTTTTCTTCATAAAAAGGGTGTGGCTATTCATACCCATCTTCACAGGTGTGATCGCGATCCCCATGGCGCTCAACGTCTTCCTGCCCGGGGATCTGCTCGTACCTCTGTTGAATCCCGGGCCAGGCGCACACATAGGGCCTTTCGGGCTTCCGGAGAGCATATACATAACATCTCAGGGGGTCAGGGCAGCGGTTCTATTCACGCTGAGGGTTGCAGCATGCGTGTCCGCAGTGGTCCTGCTCTTCCTCACAACCCCTCAGAAGGCGCTCTTCAAATCCCTGCGATCCATTGGCGTGCCGAAGGTCTACGTTCTCACGCTAGAGATGGCCAACAGGTACATCTTTCTCTTCATGGAGATGGTCAGGGATCTCTACATCGCGAAGAGGAGCAGGACGATCAAAAGCAGGGGCACCCTGGCGGAGCAGAGATGGGTCGGTGGAAGGATAGGCTACATGCTTATAAAGGCTCTCGACATGAGCGAGAAGGTCCACATGGCGATGATATCCAGAGGCTTCAGCGGCGATGTCAGGATCAGCCATGAATTCGCAATGCGTAGACGCGACTACATCGCTCTAGGGGTATCTGTGGTGATCAGCATTATTCTCCTCACACACGGGATTGTTAACGCATGAGATGGTTGGAGATGAACGTGATATTCGATCTGCAGGATGTATCTTACATCTACAATGGAAGGCTGAAAGCGCTGGAAGATATAAATCTGAGGATATGCCAGGGAGAGCAGGTCGCACTCCTGGGTGCAAACGGCTCAGGAAAGTCGACGCTCCTGGCCATAATCGATGCTCTCATTTATCCGACATCAGGCAGGTACTACGCATTCGGAACTCAGGTGAATGAGGAGCTGTTCGGCACGCTCCGGGATAACGAGTTCAAGCGGTTCTTCCGCAGCAAGGTGGGGTTCGTCTTCCAGAATCCCGACGTTCAGCTCTTCTCATCCACGGTCTTCGATGAGATAGCCTTCGGACCCATGCAGCTGGATATGCCGATGGAGGATGTCCGGGAAAGAGTGGAGGAGCTGATGGAGATGCTCGGCATAGTGAAGCTCCGGGACAGGGCGCCTCACACGCTCAGTGGCGGCGAGAAGAAGAAGGTCTGCATAGCCTCAGTTCTCGCGACGAACCCTGATGTTCTGCTTCTGGATGAGCCGACCGCGGGGCTTGACCCACGCAGCCAGCTCTGGCTGATCGAGCTTCTGAACGAGCTCGCCAGCTGCGGAAAGACGATCATCACGGCCACACACGACCTGGACATCGTAGATAAGATAAGCAGGAGGGCTGTTGTAATAGGAGAGAACCACAGGATCGTGGTCGATAGAGATGTCGATGATGTTCTCAGCGACATAGATCTGCTTCTGGAGACTAATCTCATCCACGAGCACATGCACCGCCATGGCAGGCTGGTCCACAGGCATCCACATCTGCACAGAGATGAGCATGCTCACACCCACATACACAGCTGAAACATCCGCAGGTGTGACTGAGATCGGGTCGTCAGACAGATGCTGCGTTGCTGTGCACAGCGCTCTTATGCATTCAGCAATGATCATCCGGTCGAATCGCCGGAGAGGTGAACTCTGGTAACTCTATCACCGTGGACTCTGTCTCTTCTGCAGGATCACCGATCCGCCGAATCACGGGGACGAGCCCAGCAATTTAGCGGACATGAGTGCGGGTTCCTGATGCACTCATTCGCCTGCCAGGAATGCACAGGAGGATCAGTGATTCTATGATTGATGTAGGAGAGATGTGCAAAATGTAAAGGCAGGTCGACCGTTATGATTATATGACGATGCCATTCACTAGCATCTGTGATAGGCATGTCATGGACCAAGAGCAAGAAGTACTCTGAAAAGGAGAGAATGAAGATCGAGAAGGGCTCAGGATTCGAGAAGTTCTGGACTCTGATATGCAACTGGCTCTGGAGGGCGATCTCCTGGTAGCTCCAGGAGTGTGCAGCTATTTTTTGTGATTGCTCTTCATGTGTCATCGGTTAAGGCCGCTTGGTGAAAGAATCGATCAACAATTTTTTACACCGGTACTATCTCGAAGTTCATCACTGTGAGTATTGCTATCGATGTCATCAAGCGGCACGATACTTGTAGTTGCAAATTGTTAAATATACATCGTATTATGTCGCATGCGATTCTTAACAGATGATATATTATAACAGCTTGGAGCCCTGCCGGCTGATTTCAGGCCGGAGAGAGCCACTCATCTCGCCATCCGAGCGCCATCGCCAAAACGGCTATATAGTTTCAGACCAACGGGTGTGAAAATTCAGGAGGATTTTGAAGCGCTTCTACGCTGTAAGTTAACCAGTTGGATGTGGGTATTAAAGCGTGATTATAGTTATCCGCATAACTGTGTATAACCTACAGCTCCGAGGAACCGGTGTATCCATGATTTAGCATAGCTCAGGTAAGAGGTGGATCTTGCCCAACCCTCTGAGATGATTCTTTTTGCATCTTCCAGGTTTTTGACGAATGTGACAGAAAGCAGCCTCTTTATGGATTTCCATATGAACTCTATTGGGTTCAGATCAGGGGAGTATGGTGGGAGGTAGACGAGATAGATTCCGAGCTCTGCGACTTTATTTTTCACGGTTTTACTTTTATGAGATGCGAAATTATCG